>CAYYNJ010000222.1:1071-5508 GCA_964472775.1 uncultured Spirochaetaceae bacterium | reverse complement strand
TTCGAACACTCCATCGCCAATATGTACTTTCTGCCCGCGGGGCTTATGCTGCTTACCCAGCCGGAAAACGCCGCCCTGGCGGAACTCTTGGGACAGGGCTTGACGGTCGGCTCATCCCTGGGGAACCTGTTCTGGGCTACCCTGGGCAACATCGTCGGCGGGAGCCTGGTGGTGGGAATGGCCTACTGGTATCTGGAGGCTTCGGGCCGGGGGAAAGCCCGGGGCTGAGCCGCCTCAGCAGGGCCTCCCCGGCGGACCGAGATTCTCAAACGGCGCAGAAGCTCTTTTCCACGTAATCCAACAGGTCCTGTTCCAGGGCGCTGATCTCCCGGTCCGCCTCGGCGGCCTTCTTCATGAGCCGGCAGATTTTACGGCGCTCTTTATTTTCCTCGGGCATACGGAGGGAGATTCTCCCCGCCGCCGCCATGGCCATGAGTCCTTGAAGTCGGTTTTTGTCGTACCCCCACCGCTTGGCCAGGGTTTCGGCAAATTCCATCTCTTCTTCCGCAAAGACACCGTCCACGCCTATCATGACAAGCACGTTGTTCAGGGCGTAGTCTCTGACTTTATAAAGGCTGTTAAGCAGGTCGGGTTCGGCGCTGTAGCTGAAGGCTTGGTTGTTCTCATGGTGAAAATCCCGCCACTGTTCCAGGGACATGAGCCGGGTGATCACCCAGTCGAACCGGGTGCTGTTCAGCGGTTCGCCGCAGTACCGGCAGGAGGTATCGGCGGTGTCGGACAGTTCTCCCCCACAGCTAGGACAGCTCCACGAGTAGACCGACCCGGAGGGCCGGAACACCGCACTGTCTCTCTCCATAAGAATTACCTCGGTACGGCTTACCAGAGACGGATCGAGAATTTTGACCCCTTTCCCTTCGGGTCTGACCCTCTGAAAGGTGTACTTGACGGAAAAGGCAAGAATATCTTTGTCCCCCTGCCTTCCTACGGCCATCAAGGCGAGGCTGTTCAGATAGAGCCTGTTATAGACTATCCCGGTTTCTGTGGACTGAGATTTTAATTCCTCGAAGAGCCGGGAGTCCAGGAACCGGCGAACTTTTTCCGCTTCCCCGGTGACCCGGGCTTGAAGAATCCGGAGGAAACCGTTGCTGGCCCGGTCTTCCAGGAGCTGTACGGAAAAGTCTTCGTTCTCTTCGGAAAGAACCCGAATTTTTTCGGCCAGTTTCTCCGGATCCGATCCCCGGCGCCGCTGGGCCGCCCAGTCGTCCGCCTGGGTTATCTCCGAGAGGACCCAGTCGTATTCACCCGTATTGGAGAGCCTGCGGCAGAAGGGGCAGCGGCTCACATCACCGGTGTCCCGGGGCAGCTCCCCCCCGCAGGAAGGGCATTTATGGGTGGCGTAAAGGTCTGCCCCCGTATCGGAGGGAACCCTTTTTCGCAGGAATGACCAATATTCCACAAATTCTTCAAAGCCGCCGGAGTTTAGTTTTTTATAGAGGGCGCTTTCAAATTTATCTTTTACCGAGGCGTGAACCGCCACGGTGATGACATCGAAAACCCCGTCGGTACGGACATCCGCCACGGCCAAATTATGAACCCTTAAGGATTCCATGCTGTTGGTTTGTTCAAGCAGCGCCATCATTTGAAATTGGGCGGTAAAACGCTGATAGACTCCGTCGGATATGTAGCGCCGGGCCTCTCCAAGATCCTGCCGCACCCAAGCTTCCTGAAGGGTCATAAAGGCGGTGTGTACCTTTACCAGGAAAGCCGATTCATCGAAATCGGGATGGCGCTGCTGGAAATCCCGGTAACCCTTGCCGGATTTTACCGTGTCACCCGGTTCGGGAATCCTGTTTACCGGGGATGCCTGCTGACTTTTTTTAGCTACCCTGAAGATAAGGAACCCCGCTATGAGCAGGATGATGATGTTAAAGGGGAAGGGAACGGTGGTCATCACAAAATAGATGAGGAGGATGAGTCCGTCGCCGTCGCCGCCCCCGCCGGAGGACGACCCCGAGGACGATCCGGAAGAACCGCCTCCGGCACCCCCCGCCCGGGCGCCCAGGGGCAGGGCAATCATCAGAATAATCAGGAAAAAAATCAGGACAAACAGCGTTTTTCTGCTGGGGGGGGCGAATATGCGCATGGCCGAGTCTCCCTGGAGCAAGTTGTATTCCCGCGGAACCGGTTTACATTCTATTGCGCCTTCTCGGGAATGACAAGGTGAATCGGTAACCGTGATTCTGGTCAAATTTGAGATTCCTTTGTACGGGTAAAAACGGTTTTCTCCCTGTCCGTTCCGTGGTAATATAAATCCCGGCATTGTTTCGGCGCCGGCTTCTCCCGCCCCGTCAGAAAAGCTGCTAAAGTATCGATGTGCGCCATAATTAATCTTCCGGAGGACCCCCATGCCGATCACCGCCGCCTTTGACACGGAGAAATATCTGAGCGAACAGACCGAAGCGATTATCGAACGGATGAAATCCTTCGGGAACAAACTATATTTAGAGTTCGGGGGGAAGCTTGTTTTTGACTATCACGCTTCCCGGGTTCTTCCCGGATTTGACCCCAACGTCAAGATGCGGCTCTTACAGAAAATGAAAGATCAGGCCGAGATTGTTATCTGTATTTATGCCGGGGATATCGAGCGGAGAAAGACCCGGGCCGATTTTGGCATCTCCTACGATGCGGATGCCATGAAGCTCATCGATAACTTGGGAAAGGACTGGGGACTTCAGGTTAATTCGGTGGTGGTTACCCGCTATGAGGATCAGCCTTCGGTGAAGCTCTTTGTGAACCGGTTAGAACGGCGGGGGGTGAAGGTGTACATCCATCGGGCCACCTTAGGCTATCCCACCAATGTGGATCTCATCGTCAGCGACGAAGGCTACGGATCTAATCCCTACATTGAAACCACCAAACCCTTGGTGGTTATCACCGGCCCGGGCCCCAACAGCGGTAAGCTGGGTACAAGTCTGTCCCAGCTCTATCATGAACACCGCCGGGGGGGGAAGGCGGGATATGCGAAGTTTGAGAGTTTTCCCATCTGGAATCTTCCTTTAAAACATCCGGTGAATGTGGCCTACGAATCGGCCACGGCGGACCTGAAGGATGTGAACCTCATCGACCCCTTTCATCTGGCCGCCTATGGTGAGACCGCCGTCAACTATAACCGGGACGTGGAAGCCTTTCCCCTGCTCAGGCGGATTCTCGAAAAGATCTCCGGAGACAGGTCTCTGTACCAGTCTCCCACCGATATGGGGGTTAACCGGATCGGCTTTGCCATTACCGATGACGGAGCCGCCCGGGAAGCGGCCAAACAGGAGATAATCCGCCGGACCCTGCGCTACTCCTGCGAGTATATGCTGGGGCTGGGGAAAAAGGAGACGGTGGAACGGGCGGAACTGATTATGCAGGAAGTGGGAGCCTCTCTGGAGGATCGCCGGGTGGTCAGCCATGCCCGCCGGGCCGCCCTGGAAGCGGCGGAGGATTCGGAGAAAGGAAATGCCGGAGTGTACTGCGGCGCCGCCATTGAACTGGCCGACGGTACCGTCGTTACGGGGAAAAACTCGCCTCTCCTTCACGCCGCCTCGGCGGCGGTGCTGAATGCGGTGAAACATCTGGCGGAGCTTCCTGAAAAAGTGCACCTCATCTCCCCTTCGGTCATCCATTCCATCAGCGATTTAAAGGGGGAGATTCGGGGGGCCGGGGCGGTGACCCTGGACCTGGAGGAGACTCTGATATCCCTGGCCGCCTCGATTACCAGCAGCAGCACCGCCTACCTGGCGGTGAAAAAACTCAAAGAGCTCAAGGGGTGTGAGATGCATGTGACCCACATTCCTCCTCCGGGGGATGAAGCGGGGCTGCGGGACCTGGGACTTAACCTGACCAGTGACGCCCGGTTTTCTTCGGAGCGGTTGTTTCAGCAGTAAACTCCCCCGGCGGGGGAAAAAATACAAAAACTTTTTATAGGGGTTAAGGGTGCCAAAACTAATATTGATAAATCCTGTGGAGAAGAAAAGCGGTTACCTGCTTAGTTCCTTCTCTACTTTTGCGCCCCTGGGACTGGGCTATCTGGCGGGGGTTACACCGCCCCACTGGGATGTGGTCCTGAAGGACGAGAATTTCGAACCCTGCGGCTTCGAACCGGCGGACTTGGTGGGGATTACGGGGTTCACCAGCAGCATTAACAGGGCCTATGAACTGGCCCGGCTGTTCCGGGACCGGGGGGTTCCGGTGGTTATCGGGGGAATTCACGCCTCCATGGTCCCCGATGAGGTGGAAAACTACGCCGATTCGTTGGTCATCGGAGAAGGTGAAGAGGTGTGGCCCCGGCTGTTGAAGGACTTTGAAGAGGGCCGGCTGGCCCCCCGCTATCACGGATCAAGGCTGGACGGTAAGTCCCCGTGGCCGAAGCCCCGCCGGGAGCTCTTTCATCCTGGGTATCTTTGGCAATCTATCCAGACTTCCCGGGGATGT
>CAYYNJ010000222.1:0-1061 GCA_964472775.1 uncultured Spirochaetaceae bacterium | reverse complement strand
CTTTGACTGTACCTTCTGTTCGGTTACCCGGTATCTGGGGAAGGAGTACCGGCAGCGCAGCGCCGCCGATGTGCTGTCGGAGCTGGAGCTTATACCGGGCCGGTATGTGGCCTTCGTAGACGATAACCTGATCGGCACTACCGCCGCCAGCCGGGAACGGGCTAAGGACATCTTCCGCGGTATGATTGACCGGGGAATGAAGAAACTTTGGTGGATGCAGACCTCTATCAATGCCGCCGAAGACCCGGAGGTTCTCGAGCTGGCCGCCCGGGCGGGATGCCTTTTTGCCTTCGTGGGCTTTGAGACCATCGACGAAGAGGGCCTGAAGCAGATGCATAAAGGGGTCAATCTGAAGCTGGGGGTGAGCCACTACAAAAAGGCGGTGCGGGCCTTTCACCGCCGGGGGATAGGCGTCATGGGAGGGTTCATCGTGGGGAACGATTTTGAATCCCCCTCCTACTACCGCCGGTTTGCCCGGTACCTGCTCTACTCCGGCATCGACATCTGCCAGATTTCCATTTTAACCCCCCTGCCGGGGACCCAGTTTTATGAGCTCATGGAGAAAGAGGGGCGGCTGGTGGACACGGATTTCCCGGGAGATTGGCGCAAATACCGGCTGTCCCGGATTGTCCACCGTCCGGAGGGAATCACCGCCGGGGGAATTTACCGGGGAGACAACTACATCAAGACCCGGCTTTACGGACCTTTGCCATTTTTCTACCGGATGGCCCGAAGTTTCTTCGCCCTGGGGAATATCAAGAGTTTTTACGGGGTCTACCGGTTCAACCGGGCCCTCCATCGAAGCTGGAAAAACTCCTTCTACTATCAAAATTTTCCCGCAGTCCTGGAGGACGAACGGCCCGAGACGGTGCCGGCGGGGATTTCTGGAGGGGGGAACTGATGGGGGTTGTTCGGGGAGAGTATATCATGGAAAGCCCCCGGGAGATCCGGCGGCTTGAACTTAAGACCGGCTTCGAGGCGAAGCTCCAACTTATGCGATGAGCACCGCCAGCAGATAATTTCTTTTGCTTTTATCAGTAAATATAAGATAGGTTTCTAAT
>CAYYNJ010000221.1:0-5519 GCA_964472775.1 uncultured Spirochaetaceae bacterium | reverse complement strand
ATCGCACCGGCCTGTCAAGCCGGGGACCGCGGGTTCAAGTCCCGTCGCTCCCGTTAGACCCGAAGAATCAAGGGTTCATTGAAACCGGCGGTTCTTCGGGTCTTGTTTTCCTAAGCCACGGGCTGTAGCGCAGGGGCTAGCGCGCGCCGTTCGGGACGGTGAGGTCGGCGGTTCAAATCCGCCCAGCCCGAGTACTGTCCTGGAACAGGACCATAAGGTTTCGCGGGCTTCTTACGAAGTCCGCCCAGCCCGAATAGTGTTCAAAGAAGTTTGAGCCGGAGTGGTTTCGCGGGCTTCTTACGAAGTCCGCCCAGCCCGAAGTGTCCTGGAACAGGACCGTTGACAATGATTATTTTGGGGGCGTGGCGAAGATGGTTATCGCACCGGCCTGTCAAGCCGGGGACCGCGGGTTCAAGTCCCGTCGCTCCCGTTCTGCCTGAAGAATCGCTTACAAGAAGGTTCTTCAGGTTTTTTTTGCCCTGAAACGAAATCCCTGTAAAGAGGCCGATTGATTTTATGGGCTCCGACGCCGATTAAGTGTATAGAAAGCCATGAAAAATACTTTGATTCTTACAATGCTGCTGTTTCTCGCCGCTTTTTCCTGGGGTGAGACTAACCATACCGTCGTTAAAGGGGATACCCTCTTCTCCATCGCCCTGCGCCACGAGGTGGCCCTGTCGGTGCTTATGGAGGTTAATGGAATTTCCGATGCTGCGGCTCTCAGGGTGGGGCAGGTGTTGACAATTCCCAGCACCTACGAAGTATCTCCGGGTGACACCTATTACGGTATTGCCGTTAAACACGGCATCACCACCGCCCAGCTGCTGTCCATGAATCACCGGGAAGAATCGGATATCCTTTTAGTGGGAGAGCAGATTGTGGTGCCTTCCCGGGGGAGCAGCCCGGCGGCAACGTCTGGTACCGGTCCTGTCTCCGTCGCCGAAGCAGCCTCCACAGGAGAAGATTCTGAAGAGGCTGAAGAAGGGGGACGACAAAACCTTTTTTGGCCTCATCACGGCGAGAGAGAGCCTTTGGCGGGGAAGCTGAAGGGTGAGTCTTTTTCCGGTAAGGAAGGCGATCCTGTGGTTTCCGTCAGTGCGGGCAAGGTGGTCTGGGTGGCCCCGTATCGGGGATACAACCGGCTCATCATCATCGAAGGTCCCAGCCGTCATCTCTATGCCTATGGAGGCAACGATGCGGCCCTGGTGTCCGTGGGCGATCAGGTTTTTCCCGGTATGGAGATAGGAGTATTGGGAACCAATCCGCACCAGGGGGAGGCTAAGGCCTTCTTCTTTGTCTATAAAGACGGAGTCCCGGTGGATCCTTCCCTGGCTCCCCGGTAACAGTATCGTTCTTAAAGTTCTTCCACCGGTCCCAGGGACCCAATGGCTTGGTTGAATTGAGCCTGCAGGGCACCGTCGGTGTCCCTAAAGAGAAAAACCACTTCTCTTGTTTCTAGTTTAAGGGGCAGGGGCTGAAACTTTTTCTTGAAGAAGGTTTCAGAAAGGTATTTACCCACCCTCTGTTCCGTTCCCACCGCAAAAGCCTTGCCCTGAAGAACCTTTTCCATCCCCTGAAGATCGTTATCCACCATAAGGGTTTCACAGCCCAGGGCTTCCAGGCTCTCTTTGATGTACGTTCCTTGCTGAATCGCCACAATCTTGCCCCTCATCTCCTGCTCCTCGACAACGGGCGGGGTGCCGCCGTCTTGGGACAAGATGAACAGACGGGCTTCAAAGGTGTCGTAGGGGAGGGATGAGACCACCTTTTGATTGGTGAAGTAATCGTTGGGCCATCCTACATTGGCGATGGCATCAAGCTCTCCATCCAGGAGGGCCTGAAAAAGAATGTGCCACTGGTTACTGTTAAAAGAGACGGGCTTGTGGAGTATCTTGCCGATTTGGCAGGCAAAGTTAACACTTATTCCCGCAGGGATGCCGTTTTTCAAATGAGTCCACGGCGGGTAGGCACTGTCGTGTCCTATGGTCAGGGTTTCTTCGGCGGTTTCACAAACCCCCATTCCCTTGGTCATGGTGACGGCCCGGCGGAGGCGGGTTTGAAGGTTCTCCACGTAGGTGCGGTAGTTTTCCAAGACACCCCGGTGGGATCCTAAAGAATTAGTCATCAGCCCTGCGGTGTCGGCGTTGTTGCTGGAGTTATCGTCGATGGAGTTAATCGAGGCGGAAATCTCCTGAGTGGCGGTACGCTGATTATGGGATAGGCCTAGGATCTCGCTGAAAGAGTTTTCGGTCTGGTTAAGAATGGTGCCAGTGGTTTCCAGTCTGGTACTTGTATCGCTGATATTTTCCTTAACCCGGTTTTGGGAGATGTTGCAGAGTTTGAGGGCTTCTCCGGTGCTGTCGATCTTGCGGTTTAGGTCGTGAATAACCTGGCCGATCTCTTTGGTGTTGCGTTGACTCTGGTCCGCCAGGGCTCTAATCTCCTTGGCGACCACCGAAAATCCCTTGCCGTGTTCTCCCGCCCGGGCGGCTTCTATGGCGGCATTCAGGGCCAGGAGATTGGTTTTGTCGGAGGTATCATTGATTAATTCGATTCTGCCCAAAATATCCTGGATAGAAGTTTTGAGGGCATCCATAACCTCGGCTAATTCTTTAAAATTGATGGTGAGAGCGCCCAGCTCCTGGGTTGCTTCCGCCATGGAATCGTGGCTCTGCTGAGAGGCTGTGATGCCTTCCTGCAGCTTCTTCTCCGAGTCCTGTATGCTTTTTTCAATGAACCCGGCTTGTTCATTCACCAGATCAACCTTCTCTCTCACCCGGGAAACCGCCTGGGCGGTGCTGGTGCTGTCAGCCTGAATCAGATCTGCCAGGGTGTGGTTTAAGTGGGAGATTTGTTCTAAATCAATAAAGTAGCTTTGGAAAACCCGGGAATCGTTCTGAAGTTCCGAAATCAACTCCGACAGCAGCCGTATCAAAAGGTCTGAATTTTCGCTATTCACTAATTATGCTCCTGAAAAAAAAGGCAGGGGTGCGATCGCGCCCCTGCCACATTATGTCAGACCTCAGGTCATTCTGCAACCTTTAGTTGAGGGAGAGAAGAACCCCCGCCGCGATGGCGGAACCGATAACTCCCGCCACGTTGGGTCCCATGGCATTCATTAAGAGGAAGTTGGTGGGATTTTCTTTCTGCCCCACCTTCTGTACCACCCGGGCGGCCATGGGGACCGCTGAAACGCCGGCGGCGCCGATCATGGGGTTGATCTTGCCGCCGCTGAGGACGTTCATCAGCTTGCCTAGGAGGACTCCGCCGGCGGTACCCATCCCGAAAGCGATACAACCCAAGACGATGATAAAAATGGTCTGCAGGTTCAGGAACGCTTCGGCGCTCATCTTACTTCCCACGGCGATACCGAGAAAGATGGTGACGATGTTGATCAGCTCGTTCTGAGCGGTTTTCGAAAGACGTTCGGTGACACCGCTTTCCCGAAAGAGGTTGCCGATCATCAGCATTCCCAAAAGGGGTGCGGAGGCAGGGATCAGCAGGGCTGAAATCAGGGTCGTGGCGATGGGAAAGAGAATTTTAATCCTCTTGGAGACCGGCTTAGGGTCGGTCATTTTGATCATCCGCTCTTTTTTGGTGGTCAAAGCCTTGATGATGGGGGGCTGGATGATGGGAACCAGGGCCATGTAGGTATACGCCGCCACGGCGATGGGGCCCAACAGATGGGGCGCCAACTTAGAGGTCAGATAAATGGCGGTGGGACCGTCGGCCCCGCCGATGATGGCGATGGAACACGCTTCGGCGAAGGCAAAGCCCAGCGCCTTAGCCCCCAACAGGGTGGCGAAGATACCGATCTGCGCCGCCGCTCCCAGGAGGAAGGTCTGGGGTTTGGCCAGCAGGGGCCCGAAGTCGGTCATGGCGCCAATTCCCATGAAGATGATGGGAGGGAAGATCCCCGCCTGAATACCGAAGTAAAAATAGTGCAGCAGGCCGTCATCTTCAAGAATTCCCGTCAGGGGGATGTTAACCAGGATGGCACCGAATCCGATGGGAATCAGCAAAAGCGGTTCAAACCCCTTGGCAATCGCTAAATAGAGAAGCAGGCAGCCCACACCGATCATCACCAGCTGCTGCCAGGTGATGGCCAGAAAGCCTGTGCTTTCCAAGAATCTAATAATTAATTCAATCATTCCAAGTCTCCCTTATCCGAGATTCACAAGGGCCTGGCCCTCCCGGACGCTGTCGCCGGGGTTGACGAGGATAGCCTGTACCGTGCCGGCCCGGTTGGAGAAGACTTCAATATCCATCTTCATGGCTTCCATCATAACAATCAGCTGTCCTTCCTGTACCGAATCACCCACGGCCACCTTAATTTCTTTCACCGTTCCGGTGATGGGGGCCGTTTCGGCACCGGCACCGGCGGGAGCCGGCGCTGCGGGAGCGGCAGCGGGAGCGGCGGCACGGGCCGCCGCCGGGGCGGGGGATGCCGCCCTGGGGGCGGGCGCCGAAGCGCCCCGGGGTACCGCCGACAGGTGTTCGTTGGAGACGGTTTGGCTGCCGTCCACCAGATCTACCTGATATTGGCTGCCGTCACGGGTAATGATAAGGGTATCGTCCCGGCGTTCCACCTGAACATCGTAGGTGGTGCCCTGAAACTGAAAGGTAATATGTTTACTCATAATCTACTCTCCTGCAATCGTATTGGAAAATCGTGACAAGCCGGAATTAAACCAGGTTCCTGTCAAAGGCGGCGCGGTTCATCCACGGATCCAGCATTTCAGAGCCCCGGGAGACCCAGGAGGCCGCCGAAGGAGCCGGAAGATCCTCTTGTATCAGATAAGCAGCCACCGCTGCCATGATCCAGTCGTTTCCTTCCTGGCTGCCCTGAGCCGGGACGGCAGGAGCCGGTGCAGCCTTTCCCGATACCGCCGCCGGAGCGGTCTTGGTCTCTTTTTCCTGAAAGATAACCTTCAGTAGAACCATGAGAAGGCTTAATCCTAATAAAGAGATAAAAACGATGGAGATCCCCAAGATTGAGGCCATCACGCTGTAACTGTAAAGTTCAAGATTCATTGTTAACCTCCGCCCCTAGAGGGGAATGTTCCCGTGTTTTTTGGCGGGCCGGTCTTCCTTTTTACGGATGTTCATCTCCAAGGCCCGGATCAGTTCGATGCGGGTGTGGGCGGGATCAATCACGTCGTCAATAAAGCCGTAACCCGCCGCCACGAAGGGATTCATGAACTCTACTTCGAACTCTTCGATCTTCTCTTTCCGTTTCGCTTCGGGATCGGCGGCTTCGTTGATATCCTTCCGGAAGATGATGTTGGCTGCGCCGTCGGCCCCCATGACCGCCGCCTGGGCGGTGGGGTAGGCCAGGACCCGGTCGTATCCCAAGGCCTTGGAGCTCATGGCAATCATGGACCCGCCGTAGGATTTCCGGATAATCAGGGCCACCTTGGGCACCGTAGCCTCGGCGATGGCGTAGAGAATCTTGGCGCCGTGGCGGATGATGCCGCCGTGTTCCTGGGCGACACCGGGAAGGTAGCCGGGAACATCCA
>CAYYNJ010000220.1:0-5531 GCA_964472775.1 uncultured Spirochaetaceae bacterium | reverse complement strand
TTAAAGCGGGTGTAGAGGGGGGCCGCCTGGTGGCCGTGAAAGATAAAAAGCGGCCGGTGCCCCGTTTCGATCCTCAGGGCGGTGTGGATGGGATAGGGATACTCCGGCGCCCCGGGTACTTGAAGAAGGCCGTCATGATTCCCCACGGTTTTAAAGAGGGCCTTCTTCTCCTGAAACCGATCCCAGAGGCGGTATAACCCCCGGTACCTTTCCCGGATCCGGGAAAGCCGGAACTTTTGAAGCTCCTCGATGTCGCCGTTTAGAACCAGGGCAAAATCTTTCTTCAGGTAGTAATCTTCCAAGACCCGGCACATGAGATTCTCATTTTTAACAAAATCATCCCGGCCGCTGCCGTCGCCCAGATGCAGGTCGCTGAAAATCACCAGCCGGGGGTAATCCCGGGATGATACCTCCAAAGCCTCTTCGTAAAGATCGGTCAGGATCCGGTCGCCCCATCGTAACTCTTCCATGCTGATGTTCTACCCTGACCCTGTGGGATTTGTGTCTGCGGACTGTTAGTTTTCGGTTAAAAAAAACGAAGAAAGGGCCTTAAGCTAACCCATCCCCGGAGGCAAGGGGAAAATACCGATCCAGAACGCCAGGGTCAGCATGGAAAAGAGGGTGGTGGCGCTGATAATCTCTCCCGCCAGCTCCGCATCGGCCCCCATGGCGTTGGCCATGGCAAAACTGGTCACCGCCGTGGGACACCCCGCAGCCAGAACCAGAAGAACCAGAATCTCCGGGGGCACCCCTAAAAAAGTCCCCGCCCCCCAGACCGCCCCGGGTAAAACCAGAAGTTTGATAGCCGAAGAAGCGCCCCAGAGCAGCTTTCGATGAATCAGTCCCTTTAGGCTCAAGGAACCTCCTATCCCCAATAGGGCCAACGGCAAGGTAAGCTGGGCGAAATAGCCCATGGTCTCATCCAGCAACAGGGGCGCCTGAAAGCCCCACCTCCCTAAGAGAAGTCCCCCGAAGACCCCCCAGAGAAGGGGATTCTTCACGATCTGCAGCCCCATGTTCTTTAAGGCCCCCGGACCCGATCCTGAGGCACTGTGGCTGAGAATCAAAATAGATAGAAAGTTATAGAGAGGCACCATGACGGCGATGATCACCGCCGTGGTCTGCACCGCTTCCAGGCCGAACCGGCTCTCCACCAGGGCCATGCCGACGATGGCCACATTACTCCTGAAGCCGCCTTGGACAAAACTCCCCCGCCGGGGGCCCTCCATGGCAAAGGTGGCCAGCCAGAGGATAAGACCCGTCGCCGCCGTGGCCAGGGCGAGGATACCGACCCCCAGGTACAGCTCCTCGGGGATCTGCCGCACCCTGATCATCTTCTGAAAGACCATCACCGGCAGGGCCACCCGGTGGACCAACAGGGAAGAGGCTCTGACAAAATCGGCACCGAAAACCCCGAACCGCCGGAGAAGCAGTCCGGCAAAGATCAGGGCGAAGATGGGGATTATTGATTCGGCGGCAACCAGCATGGAATGGAACATGGAAAAGCCTCCTCCCGTCAGCTAAATAATGCCATGACCGCAGAATATGAGCAAGGACGGAAAAGGAAAAAGGGACACCACCTCTTTTTTTCTGATCCCCAGGAATCCCTATCTCCCCGGGAAGGGCAAAATCCCGTATAATGGTAACATGAAGTCACTATTGAGCGTCAGCTGCAACCGGCCCGCCGGAGAGGCGAATCTGTTTCTCTATCGCAGGCGCGGCGACGGCAGTTTGACCCTGTTAGACCGCACCGATGCGGGCCCTCACCCTTCCTACCACCTCTATCACCCCGGCCGCCGTTTGGTCTATGCGGTGAACGAATGCCGGGAAGATCTTCAAGGCCGAAGCGGATCGATCCGGACCTTTCAGGTCACCCCGGAAGGATTTCAGTGGATCGGAGAGGTCCCCAGCGGAGGAGACGATCCCTGTTTCCTGCTGATGGATCCCCACCGGCGCTTTCTCATCTGCACCAACTACAGCAGTTCTTCCCTGACGGTTTTTCCGCTGGATTCCCAGGGACAACCCGGGCCGGCGGTGCAGCGGTTCACCTGGGAGGGCCGGGGCCCCCGGGAGCACCGGCAGGAACGGTCCCACCCCCCTTCGGCCTGCTTCAGCCCCGACGGCGGGTATCTTCTGGTTCCCGACCTGGGCTGCGATCTGATCAGGACCTTCCGGTGGAAGGAAGGCCCGAAGCCCTTGGAGGAGCAGCCCCGCCGGGCGGTGGAGCTCATCCCCGGCAGCGGCCCCCGGATGATGACCTTCATCCCCGGGACAAACCTGGCCTGGGCGGTGAACGAACTGCGCAACAGCGCCGTCCGCCTGGCCTACCACCCCGATTCGCCCGAACTTCTGACATGGCTGGAAGAGATATCCCTCCTACCCTCCTACTGGAGTCCCGGCGAAGAAAGCACCGCCAGCCACCTCTTCTGCACGGAACATTACTGCCTCTTTTCCTTGCGGGGACCGGACCTGCTGGCGCTGGTTAAAGAAGGCGGCATCAGCTTCGGTGAATCCGCCGGCCGGGGCCCCCGGTTTTTTCTGGCGGATCCGGAACACCACCGGCTCTACACCGCCTGGCAGCATTCCCGGCGCATTTCCGAGTACAACCTCTCGGACTCGGGGGAGCTGGAGCTGATGGGACATCCCCTGGAGCTTCCCGACCCCACCTGTATCGCCCTAATTCCGGAAATCTGACTGAAAATCCATCCTCCGTCCCCACCAAAGCCCCCTGGGAAGGTTCAGGATTTTCGTGGTAAAATTGCCCCATGAAAACCGTGCCCCTCTACTATAAAGACCCCGACCAGTTTGAATTCACCGCCCAAGTTATCGACCTCCGTCCCCGCCCCGAGGGACTTCAGGTGCTTCTGGACCGAACCCTCTTCTATCCCGAAGGAGGAGGACAGCCTTCGGACCACGGCACCATCGCAGGAATCGGCGTGATCGATGTCAGGAAAGAAGAGGGAGAGATCTGGCACACCCTCAAGACAGAGGACTCTCCTCCGTCCCTCTCTCCCGGGGATGAGATAAACGGCTTGGTGGACCGGGCCCGCCGGGACGATTACCGGCAGCAGCACACGGGGCAGCACATTGTCTCCGCGGCTTTCACTAAGACCGGAGACTACCCCACCGTTTCGGTTCACCAGGGCGAGACGGTTACCACCATCGAGATAGGAGTTCCGGAAATCAGCCTCGACGACATCCTCGCCGCCGAGGCCTTGGCCAACCGGGTGATCAGCCAAAACCGGCCCATCCACTTCCACTGGACCGACCGGGCGGGCCTAGAATCCTTCGACCTGCGGCGGCCCACCAGCCAGGAGGGTTCCATCCGTATCGTGGAAATAGAAGATTTTGATCAAGCCGCCTGCGGAGGCGTTCATTTTAACACCACCGGACAGGTGGGGCTGATAAAATATCTGGGTCACGAGAAAATCAGAGGCCATGTCCGCACCCTCTGGGCCATGGGAAACCGGGCCCTGGCGGACTATCAGCGCCGGGTGGAGGTTTGCGGCGCCCTGACCGAACTCACCTCGGCGCCCCTGGAAGAATTGCCCCGCCGGGTGGAAGAAATCCTTTTAGAAAGCAGCCGCCGCCAGGCCGCCCTGAGGGAGGCCAACCATAGAACCGCCGAAGTCCTGACCCGGCAGCTTCTAGGGGGCAACGAAAAAGGCATCCTCACCGCCCCCTTGAGGGAAAACAAAGAAGTCTTCCGGGAGATAAGCCAACTGTTAACCCGGCAGGAGGGCCTGAGGTTCTGCCTGACCAATATACCTCCGGAGGAGCCGGACCGCCTCTTCTGGTACATGGGACACGGGGACGGAGTAGCCCTGCCTTTCGGAGAAATGAGAGGCACCCTTCTTCCCCTCATCGACGCCAAGGGCGGGGGAAAGCCCCCCCTCTATCAGGGGGCAGGAAACCTTCCCGACGGGGAATCGGCCTTTTTAAATGGGTTCAAGATTTCCTGCCAAACCGGCGGTTGACCCGTATATCGTGTTTCGCACCGTGGATAAAAAATCCTATAATTCGATTCATCCCCGGCAGTTACACGCTTCCTTGCGGCGGACAAAAGTTTAAAGGTAATTAATATCTACCTGGAAACAATTTACTGGAATTTTTTATCCACGGTTGTGGACACTAAATAACCCTTAAGCCCATGCCCCGGCTCACCCGATACTAAAAGGGATGTATCAAACAACCTATCACAGCCGGCCCGCCCTTCTTTCATCCTCGAATCCCCTGGTTCTTCAGGAACTGCGGAGCCTCAAGGAAGAGGCGGCGGACATTTTCCGTTATAACTTCGACACCGGGTACTTTCTGCCCGTCATGGACCACGCCTCCTACGACACATCGCAACTAAGGGATATTCGACAGTTTCTCTACGGGGCCGACCTGATCCTCCAGGATCCGCCCCAGGCCCGGAGAGGCATCGAAGCCCTCCAGGAGTTTACCGCCTTCTGCCGCACCTTTGTCTCGCCCTTCATCCGGGAGCTCATGGGCATATCGGGCTTTACCACCGGGTCCGGCCACAGTCCTCAGGCCCGCACCCTCCAGGCAATGAAAGGGATGTTTGCCTACACCTACCCCCACAACATTGCCCGTCTGGAAGAACTGGGTCAGTCCCTGCAGAAGTGCCAGGAGATGCTGGGGGAGTAGGAGAGGGTCCGGTCTTCTATGTACGGGGAAGATCCTCGTCCACGTTGACCTTTCCCACAACGTAAAGAAACACCCCCGGTAGGGCGGGGAAAAGGTATACTCCCCCCCGCCAACACTCGTCAAACAATACTACGGTTCCCCTAGGCCCGGATAAACCCTTTCAGAGAGCAGGTCAACTCACCCCCCCAGCACCAGGGTCAAGATCTGGTGCGCCCCGTAGGGCACCGAAAAGACACCCCCCTCATCGGGGGTCAGAGCGTTTCCAGCCCCTTCCCGGATATCGGTCAGCATCGCCGTAACGAACCGCCGGGAGGTAAACCGGAGAATGCCGGAGGCCCCGGCGGTTTCATGGAGGCGGACAACCAGGCCGGGGCGGTCTTCCGCCGGTTTTATCCAAGAGACCGTCAGGGTTCCCCCGTCGATGACGGTAAAACCGCCGGTGCCGCTCCAGGTGCCCCAGACGGGGCCGGTGTAGAGCAGATCGGCTTGTTGGGCCGTGGAGGGGGCGCCCTCGACCGGGCCGCACCGCATCAAGGCAAATTCGATGGTGTGTTTTCCCGTATCCAGATAGGGGCCCGCCGCCCCGGGGTTGTTGATTTCCGATGAGAGGGGGCTGCGCAGCAGGGTCACCGCGGCGGTCTCTTCCGAAAAGGTGAATCCATATTTATCCTGGGTGACAATTCCTAGTCCCCGGCCGCTCCCGTCGGTCACTTCCATCCAGCGGCTTCCGGGAACCTCCCACAACCCCCGGCCTCCTTCGGTGCCTGAGCAGCCGGGGCGGGTTACCCCGTTGAAAGGGCCGCCGTACCGGGCTTGGGTGTAGCCCTTTTTCAGGGGGATTTGGTACTTCAGCAGGGCGCCCTTCTCCTGCCAGTCTACTT
>CAYYNJ010000219.1:0-5547 GCA_964472775.1 uncultured Spirochaetaceae bacterium | reverse complement strand
GGTACCATTTCATATCCTATGCGGTTTGGTGGATCCGTCAGGCCATCCTGAAAGCTATCTATGAGAAATCCCGGATGATCCGGCTCCCCCTGAACAGGGCTAATGAATTGGTGCAGATCGAAAAAATGAGGAAGGAAATTCAGCACCACAAGGGAGGAGACCCCGATGTGGATGAAATCGCCCGGGGGGTTAACATGACCTCTGAACATGTGGCGGATCTTATGAACATCAGCCGCGACTTGGTGAGCTTGGAAGCACCGGTCTTTTCCGATAAAGAATCGTCTCAGCTCAGCGATTTCATCGAAGATAAAGGATATAAAGATCCCGAAGATCAGGCGGTGGAAAGTTCCCTGGTGGACGAAATAAACCAGGTCTTAGAAACCCTCAGTGAGAAGGAATCTCAGATTCTTCAGTACCGGTTCGGCCTGAACGGCAGACGCCCCCACAGCCTGAAAGAGATCGGCGACAAGTACAATCTTACCAAAGAAAGAATACGGCAGATCGAGAAAAAGGCCATCAAGCGGCTGCAGCATCCTTCCCGGAGTCAGTATCTTGAGGCGTACATTGCCTAATAAGAGAGTGATACGGTTTATGATTCGTTAAACATGCCTCCCCCCTGTTCTATTGACAGGGGGGTTTTTCTTATATAACATTGCTGAATTAGTATCAGGAAGAAAAATTTTTTTAAACAGAGGCTCTGCAAAAAACCCCTGTCATAGTTCAATTTTTCCGTCAATTTTGGCGGGAAACCCTGTTTCAGACGTCCATTTTGTAGTTGTCTCGCTTAAAGCTGGAGGGTTTTAATAACTTATGGCTGAAAAGAAGTACGTGTATTTTTTTGGCGGAGATCTCACCGAAGGTAAGGGTGGGATGAAAGAATTGCTCGGCGGCAAGGGGTCTAACCTCGCCGAGATGACCAGTCTTGGTGTACCGGTTCCTCCGGGCTTCACCTTGAGTACCGAAGTTTGTGACGCTTTTTACAAAAACGACCGCAAATACCCCGCAGAACTGGCCGGACAGGTAGATAAGTACCTGGCGCAGCTGGAAGAGATGATGGGTAAAAAGCTCGGCGATGCCGATGATCCCATGCTGGTTTCCGTACGGTCCGGTGCGGCGGTGTCCATGCCCGGTATGATGGATACCATCCTCAACCTGGGTCTTAACGACGCCGCCGTCAAGGGGCTGGCCAAGAAAACCGGGAATCCCCGGTTTGCCTGGGACGCCTACCGCCGGTTCATTCAGATGTTCGGAAACGTGGCCATGGGTCTTGATATCAACATCTTCGAGGAGATTCTTGAGAAGATGAAAGAGGATAAAGGTGTGGAAGAAGACACCGACCTCGATGCCGCGGACCTTGAGAAACTGGTGGGGCTTTACGAAGCCGCCTACAAGAAGGCCCTGGGTAAAGAATTTCCCCAGGATCCCAAGGCTCAGCTCTGGGCCGCCATCGATGCGGTATTCGGCTCCTGGAACAACCCCAAGGCTCTCAAATACCGGGCCCTGAACAACATCAAGAACCTTCTGGGCACCGCCGTTAATGTTCAGTCCATGGTTTTTGGAAACTTTGGAAACGATTCTGGTACGGGAGTATGTTTTTCCAGAGACCCCTCCACCGGTGAAAACTACTTTTACGGTGAGTACCTCATGAATGCCCAGGGAGAAGACGTGGTGGCGGGTATCCGTACCCCCCTGAAAATCTCCGCCCTGGAAGATCAGAACAAAGAAATCTACGGCCAGCTTGTGGACATCAAGAACCAGCTGGAAACCCACTACAAAGACATGCAGGATATGGAATTCACCATTCAGCAGGGTAAACTCTACATTCTCCAGACCCGGAACGGTAAACGGACCGGCGCCGCCGCGGTAAAAATTGCGGTGGAAATGGTGGAAGAAGGGGTGATCAGCAAAGACGTGGCCCTCTTTCGGGTGGATGCGGATCAGCTGGATCAGCTTTTTCATCCCCTCATCGACCCTGCCACCCGCAAAGACCTGGTCAGCCTGGCCAAGGGGCTTAACGCCTCTCCCGGCGCCGCCAGCGGCAAGATCGTTTTCTCCGCCGATGAAGCGGAAGAATGGGTCGCCAAGGGAGAGAAAGTTCTCCTGGTGCGGAAAGAGACCAGCCCCGACGACATCGGCGGCATGGCCGTGGCGGAGGGAATTTTAACCTCCACCGGCGGTATGACCAGCCACGCCGCCGTAGTGGCCCGTGGTATGGGAACCCCCTGTGTGGCGGGCTGTAAGGACGTGGTCATCACCGGCAAGGTGATGAAGGTGGCCGGAAGGACCTACAACGAAGGGGACTGGATCACCATCGACGGTTCTACCGGTGAAGTTTTCGAAGGGAAAGCCGACACCATCGCCCCCCAGCTCTCGGGTGAGCTGGAAACCTTCCTGGGCTGGGCCGACGAAATCCGCCTAGCCTCCCAGCGGAAGGGTCTTTCTCAGAAGGGCTTCCTGGTTCGGACCAACGCCGATACTCCCAAGGATGCGGAGCAGGCCCGGATTTTCGGCGCCGAAGGCATCGGCCTCTGCCGGACCGAGCACATGTTCTTTGATGAGGGCAAGCTTCAGTCTTTCCAGGAAATGATCGTGGCCGACAAGGTAGAGTCCCGCAAAACCGCTCTGGCTAAGATTCTGCCCCTGCAGATTGCCGACTTTGAAGGCATTTTCCGGGCCATGGACGGGCTTCCCGTGACGGTGCGGCTCCTGGATCCCCCCCTGCACGAGTTTGTTCCCCAGACCGAAGAGGACATCAAGGCCCTGGCCGCCCAGATCGGCATCACCGTGGAGTCCCTGAAGGAGAAGATCGCCTCCCTCCACGAACACAACCCCATGCTGGGTCACCGGGGATGCCGCCTCGGCATTACCTATCCCGAAATCTACGATATGCAGGTTGAAGCCATCATGGCCGCCGCCTGTGACGTAACCAAAGAGGGCAAGAAGGTTCTGCCCGAAATAATGATTCCCCTGATCGGCACCGTAAAAGAGCTTTCTGTTCTGCGGGCCAACGCCGAAAAGGTGATTGCCAAGGTCTTCGCCGATAAGGGCATGAAGGTGGATTACAAGATCGGTACCATGATCGAGATTCCCCGGGCCGCCCTGACCGCCGATGAAGTGGCCGCCGAAGCCGACTTCTTCTCCTTCGGCACCAACGACCTGACCCAGATGACCTTCGGCTTCAGCCGGGACGATGCGGGAAGCTTCCTTCCCGAATACATCGCCCAGGGCATCCTGGACGGTGACCCCACCGCTTCCCTGGACCAGATCGGTGTGGGCAAGCTGGTGGAAATGGCTTCCAGCCTGGGCCGGGGTGTCAACTCCGAGCTGAAACTGGGAATCTGCGGTGAACACGGCGGCGATCCTTCTTCCATCGATTTCTGTTACCGCACCGGTCTTAACTACGTTTCCTGTTCCCCCTTCCGGGTACCTATTGCCAGGATGGCGGCGGCGCAGGCGGTTATCAGGAACCGCTAGGTCCTTGAACGTACAAGGTTTTTATCCGGGCCGGCCACGCAAGTGGCCGGCCTTTTTTCTTTTGTCGGCCTTGGGCCGATCCAAAAACTTTCCCTCTGTCGTTGACATACCCCGAAAACCTTGTGAAACTGAGGAGGGGAGGGGACATGGCTAGATCAAAACGAACAGCCCGGGCGAACCGGTTTTTATGGACGATTCTTCGGGTTTCCGTGGGGAAAGCGGTTCTATTATTTACATCTGTCCAGGTTAAAAACAGAAAACTACTCAATCACGCTCCCGCACCGTTTATGGTGTTGGGAAATCATGTGAACAACTGGGATCCGGTGGTCTTGGGAGCCCTGTCCCGCCGGCCTATCTCGTTTGTGGCTTCCGATGCCTTTTTCCGGGGGGGCTTTATGGAAAAGCTCTTTAATAGGCTCGGGGTGATTCCTAAAACCAAATTCCGTTCAGACTTAGATACGGTAAAGCGGATCTTTCAGATTCGGGATAGGGGGGGTATTATCGGAATTTACCCCGAAGGGCGCCGCACCTACAACGGAGCCACCATGCCGGTGCTGGAATCCACCGCCAAGCTGATTAAAACCGTAAAAATCCCGGTTTTGATTTCCCTTACCCGGGGAGGTTACCTCTACGCCCCCCGATGGGGCCGGGGACGCCGCCGGGGTCCCAAGGTGGTGGAGATCAAAGAGGGAGTCTCCCGGGAAGAAATAAAAAGCCTTTCCGTGGAAGACCTCATAATTCGTCTTGAGCAGCTTCTTTTTAATGACGACTACGCTAATCAGTTAGCGGAGCCTCAGCGTTATCGAAGCGGAAAACCCGCCGAATATCTGGAAACCATTTTAACCCTCTGTCCGGAGTGCGGTTCTGTCGGCAAGTTTGTATCGCGGAAGGACCGTTTGACCTGCGGCGGCTGCGGCAGAGAAACAACCCTTGCTGATTCGGGACTCTTCACCGTTCCCGGGGTGTTCGGGGGCTTTAGGCATCCCGGAGAATGGGATAGGTGGCAGACCGAAGAATACCGGCGGCGCTATGAAGCCTTGAAGGACGGGGATGTTTTGTTCTCCGACCCCGGTACGCTTCTGTTTCGGTTTGACGGGAAAAACTTCATCCCCGTTTATAACGGGACCGCAGAGCTGCGAAACGGCGCCGTATATCTTGATACCGGTGAATCAGACCCGCTGGTTTTTCCCTTTGAAACCATCGACGGCGCCAATATCCAATCCAGCGGCGACTTTGAGTTCTACGGGGGGGATGATCTGTTCCGGCTTGTATTCCCGTCGCCCCGGATTTCGGCGTATAAATGGCTAACCATCCTGCGGATAGCGGGAAAACTATAGGAAAAAGAAACGAGGAGTGTAATATGAAACATGATTATGAGCCATGGAAATTTCTAGACGAGTACCGGGGAAAGGTATTTAAAGGCAAATGGCCCACCTTGCCTGAGGTGTTCGGTATCACCGCTTCCCGTTACCCCGAACGGTGGGTCTTTTCCTGCTTTGATCCCACTGACATGCGGTTTACCTACCGGGAAGCGGAGGCGAAGGTAAAGAGCCTCTCCTCCTACCTGGTGGGCTTGGGGGTAAAAAAGGGCGATAAAATCGGGCTTACCGGAAAAAATTCTCCCGAGTGGGCCCTTTCTTACTTGAGTATCCTATACGCCGGCGGCATTGTCGTCCCCCTGGATTACCAGCTCAAAACCGAAGAGATGCAGGGCCTCATGGATATGGCGGAGGTTACGATTCTTTTTGTGGATGAAGAGAAGTACGACTTTTTCGCCGGTCAGAAAAAACATAAGCATATGATCTCTCTCAGTCCTGCCAAACCGAACTATGTCTTAGACATACCTGAACATCCCTGGGTGGACCGGGAAATGCCCGAAGAGGCCGATTTAGCAGCCATTCTTTTCACCTCCGGAACCACGGGAGTGGCCAAGGGGGTCATGCTGACCCACCAGAATTTTGTTTCCGACTGTTACCTGGCCCAGGCGAACATGAACATCTTTCACACCGATGTGTTCTACGCCCTTCTTCCTCTTCATCAACTACATGGACCCCCACCGGCCCTACAACTGCC
>CAYYNJ010000218.1:0-5553 GCA_964472775.1 uncultured Spirochaetaceae bacterium | reverse complement strand
AGGAATGAGACTGAAGCCAATCACAGGCTTCAGGGGCAAAGCTTAGCAGCGGCTTGTGGTTGGTCCGACAGAAATGGCCGAGAAAGTTCTGTGCCAGGGGGAGAATATCTTCTCCCCTTTCTCTCAGGGGGGGGATGGTGAGGCTGATCACATTCAGCCGGTAATACAGATCTTCCCGGAACCGTCCCTCCTCCACCAGGCCGGCCAGATCGGCGTTGGTGGCGGCAACGATTCTCACATCCGCCTTACGGCTGACCGATTCCCCCAGCCGCTCATACTCCTTGTCCTGGATAAACCGGAGCAGTTTTGCCTGGACCCCCATGGCCATATCACCTATCTCGTCGAGGAAGAGGGTCCCTCCCTCGCAGCCGCTGATCCGGCCGGGGTTCTCCTTCACCGCCCCGGTAAAAGCGCCCCGGGTATGGCCGAAAAGTTCACTTTCCAACAACTCTGAAGGAACCGAAGGGCAGGAAATAACCCCAAATGGCCCGGCGGCCCGGGCACTCCAGGCATGCAGCGTCCGGGCCAACACCGATTTTCCCGTGCCGCTTTCGCCGTGAAGGAGAACGATGGCTTCGGAGAGGGCTGCCTTTTTCATAATGCCCAGGACCCGCATTACCGCCGGGTTGGCGGTCTCCCAGATCAGCTCCGGAAGGTTGTTCGAAATATCGACTTTCAGCGCCTCATTCTCATACTCCAGCCGGCAGATCCGGGCGACCTGTCCGGTGAGAACCTTGATCCGGTCCAGGGTAAAAGGTTTGGCCATGTAGTCGTAGGCCCCCTGCCGCATGGCCTCCACGGCGGTTTCAAGGCTGGCGTAGGCGGTAATGACCACCACCTTCATCCAGGGAGACTCGGCTAAAAGGACGGGAATCAGATCCAGGCCGTTGGATTCGCCCAACCTCAGATCCACATAGGCCAAATTAATCGTCTGGTGCCGGGCTTCTTCCCGGGCGTCCCCGGCATTATCGACCGCAATGACCTCGTGTCCCATCCGGGAAAGACTGTAGGAGAGGGTCTTTCGGATGTTCGCTTCGTCATCTACCACTAAGATTTTCAGAGGAAAGAGTTTTTCTTCCGAAGCCGAATCCGGTAAGGGGGAGTCAAAATCAAGATTCATACCCTGATATTAACATATACGGCGGGTAAACAAGAAGGTCCCGGGAAAAAATCAAGCAAGCCCGAGGGACTCTCAGGCTTGCCGTAAAAAGGGGGGGGCAAAATGCGGTTAAGGTCAGCTGACTTTAATCTTAATCTCCTGGGTCTTCTTCTCTTCCTTTTTGGGAAGCACCAACTTTAATGTCCCGTTGGAATACTCGGCGGAGATTTTGTCGCTATCCACCGATTCACCCAGGTCGAAGCTGCGGCGGAATCCCGAATAAATCATCTCGTCCCGCAGGCACAGATAGTTTTCACCGGGATTCTTGGCACACTCGGCGGTGAGGTAGAGGTTGTTTTTCTCTACCTTGATGTTCAGGTCCGATTTTTCCACCCCGGGGACGTCGAAGTAGACAATGTATTCATTGTCGTTTTCCAGAATATCGCAGGCGGGGGAGCGGTAGACGTTGCCCTTCTTAGATTCCATCTGATCTTCCCTCTGTTCTTTTTTCATAAGATTCATGGCAGTCCTCCTTACTTTACCTCGATCTTTTTGGGCTGAATTTCCGGCGATTTAGGAACTCTGATCATGAGAAGGCCGTTTTCCGCCTCCGCTTTAATCTTGTCCACGTCAACCTTTTCGTTGAGCATGAAACTACGCTGAAATTCGCCGGTGAACCTTTCGTTAAGATGCTGTTTCCGAGCCTCGGGATAGTTTTTCCCCCGCTTGCCCGCAATGGTCAAGGTATTATCCCGGATAGTGATATCGATATCTTTCTTCTCCATCCCGGGGACCTTGGAAACCAGGATGTAATCGTCCTTGCTCTCATAGATGTTGGTTTCCGGCCAAGCCGCTGTGGTGGTGAACCGGCCTTGGTTGAGGATCCGGTTCATTTCACGGTTGATCTCAAAGAGATCGTCAAAAATAGTTCGAGTCATAATGAACCTCCTAAAAATTGATCTACTTATTATTTAGCAAAAGACGTGCCAAATTTTATCAAGACTGAAGCAGATTCACTATTTCTTTTTATCATAAAGATTTAAGTACCGCTGCTGTGTAGGCCGGCTTATAAATGACACGGAAAAACGGCCCCCTTTTGTGTCGTTTTTGCCCACCGCCGAAAGAAAAACTGTGTCATTTTGATACTCTTTAAAGCAAGAAAACCAACCCCGGTCCGAACGATGGATGAGGCTCACCGCCCCTTCTCTGCCCGATCTTGACCCGATGCACCCCTCTTGACTATAGTGAACCCGGGCGATGGAGTTCGCCCGGCTCCGTCTCGGGGCCCAACCTCCCTGCCCTGCGGCACGAGATGATGACTCCTACCGAAAAAACTCAACTAGGACCTCTCCATCGTTGGTTGGTAAAGGATGCATCATGGCCATAAGTCTTGCTGAAATCATCATTCTCTGTCTGGTGGCGGACTGGGTTTTCCGAAAGTTTCATATCCCCGGACTCATCGGTATGCTGGGGGCGGGAGCCTTGCTGGGGCCTTCGGTCTTCGGGGTAATCAACCCGGAGCTCATGGCGGTGGGGGCGGACCTGAGGATGATCGCCCTGATCGTCATCCTCCTGCGGGCGGGATTTGAGCTCTCCCGGGAAAGCCTGAACCGGGTGGGCCTGCAGGCGCTGCTGCTCTCCTTCATCCCCGCCCTCTTCGAGACGGCGGCGGTAACCTTGTTGGGGCCGCCGCTGCTGGGGCTCTCCCGGATGGAATCACTGATACTGGGGACGGTGCTGGCGGCGGTTTCCCCCGCCGTGGTGGTTCCCATGATGGTGAAGTTTAACCAGGAGCGGCGGGGAACCGCCAAGGGCATTCCCACCCTGGTCCTGGCGGCGGCCAGCATCGATGATGTGATTGTCATCGTGGCCTACAGTGTCTGCATCGGCATTTATTCGGGCAGTAAGGTGAATATCCTGTGGAAGGTGGCGGGAATTCCCCTGGCGGTGCTGACGGGGATCCTGGTAGGACTTGCCCTGGGAATCTTTCTCTACCGCCTCTTTGACCGGTATAATCCCCGAGCCACCAAACGGGCCCTGACCATCATCGGGGTTTCCATCGTACTAGTCCAGATGGGCCACCGTCTGGAAGCCCGGGACATCCCCTTTGCCGCCCTCATTGCGGTGATGGCCATCGGATTCATCATCCTGGAGCGAAGGGAGCAGATGGCCCACGAGATTTCCGCCAAGCTGGGAAAGATCTGGGTTTTTGCAGAAATTGTTCTTTTTTCTCTGGTGGGAGCCCAGGTAAAGTTCGAAGCCGCCGCGGGAGCGGGCCTCAAGGGGGCCGCCCTGATTCTGATGGCCCTGGCCGCCCGGTCGGCGGGGACCTGGCTCTGCACCCTGGGGGCGGGACTGACAGGGAAGGAAAAGCTGTTCGTGGTCATATCCTACCTGCCCAAGGCAACGGTCCAGGCCGCCATCGGGTCCGCCCCCCTGGCGGTGATGGCCAGCAGGGGAATGCCCACCGCCCCGGGGGATACCATCCTGGCCATGGCGGTGATGAGCATCGTCCTCACCGCCCCCGCCGGGGCCCTGGCCATATCCTGGGCGGGGAACCGCCTGCTTACCCGGGACAGTGAAGCATCGGGGGCCGCCCCGCTCATGGCCGCAAGGGAAAGCGACGCCCTGAAGGATGATGCAGAGCGGATCTAAGCTAGTCCGTCGAAACCGTCAATTACTCCTGGGGCAACTGCGTTCTGGCCATGCGGAAACCGATACGGAACAGTTTTACCCCTTATTTGTCGGGGATGGTGAAGCTGGTGGGGTCGAATTCATCCCCTCCCAGCCAGAGATCGATCCGGGTTCCCTTATCAATCCGCCCCACGTCGGCGTACTTGATCTGCCATCCCACCAGATCGAGCCGGGGATCCCCCACAAAATCAAAACCCGTCATGTTGCCGTAATACCCCGCCAGTTCCGGCCGGCGGCCTGAGTTCAGCGAATTCCGAATAGTGTTGAGCTCGTCATCGGTCCTCTCGTGGTCGTCAAAAATGGCGAAATGAAGGCCGTCCTTCTCTTGATGTAAAGAGATGACCATCTTGGAAGGGTTGGTATCCAAGAAGAAATGAGACATTTCACCGATAAGATGTAGTAAGAAATCTTTCTTATGCATAACACACTTCTCCTTAAGCTATTTCCTTCCCTCAGCGGGGATGTTGGGTTCAGCCTTCTTCGGCCCCTTGGCCTTAGGCCGGTTGGCCCGATACCATTCGATTACCGCCACAAACAGGGCGGCGGTAAGCCCTCCGGCGAATCCGTTGTTGTAAAGATTCATGCCGTTATGCCATGCTCCGGTTCGTTCCACCATGGTCAGGTGGACAAATCCCGCCAGCATACCCACGGGAATACCGAACTCCCCGGACAAGGGAGCCAGGGTGGTACAGAAGAGGGCCGCCAGGAGGGGCCCCGGTGAATCCAGACCTTTTCCAAACAGCAGGGTGGCGATCACCGCCCCGGCCGCCACCGGCCAGGTGTTACGCAGGTTTTTACCGAACGAGGCAAAGCCTAGGATGGTCAGAATCCCGCCGATCACCGGTCCGTTCAAGTCGCCCCCCACTATCATCACATAACCCCAGGCGGCGAGACCCAGGAGCCCCATGTTCACCAAAACCCCCGCCGGGGCGGCCATATCCATAAAATCCGAGGGGAGTCTGCCTGAGAGTTTCTGGATTTTTCTCATCTCCCCGAAGGCGGCTTTACCTCCCATCACCGTGCCGGCAAGCAGAAGCAGGGTTGAAAGTACGGGAATAAATAAAACTAAAACCAGCGAGGGATCATCGTTCCAAATAAGCTGCGGAGGCAGTACCGTCCCCGAGGCGGTAAAGAGGGACGCCGCAAAGAGGGCTAAGAACCCGCTGGTCAGCCCGATGTTGTAGAGGTTGAACCCTTGATGAAGCCGCAGCATGCTCATGGCCGCGGCGGGTAGAAGGGTTCCGATAAAAAAGCCCCCCCCCAAGCCGGCCCCGAGAGCGGCGAATCCCGTGAGCCCCGCTTCCACCGCCACCGCGGTGGCCACCGGACCCAGGGCGGTACCGAAAAGGGCGATCAGGATGTACTCCATGAAGGATTTCCGCAAAAAACGGGCCGCGGCGTAAACCCCCAGCATCACGGGAACCACATTCAAGGGAGTTTTCCCAAAAAGCCCGAAGCCCAGGATGGTAAAAACCGCCGCCACCGTGGGGCCCGACAGTTTGATCCGGTTGACCCGAACCAGAACCAGCCCCATCAGGGCAGTCAGGGCCGCATTCACCAAGGCCGCCCCCTCACCCCCCACCAGGGTAAAGTCGTTGATCAGCCTGGCAGGATGCACCAGAATCCGAAGGCAGCCCCTCAGAGCTTCCTCCGGCCCCTGCACCGCCAGCCCCGTGAGGATGATAATCCCCAGGATACCGCCGAACAGAATATACAGTTTGCGTTCCGTCTGGGTCACTAAACCCTCCTCGTTCTCATTG
>CAYYNJ010000217.1:2908-5567 GCA_964472775.1 uncultured Spirochaetaceae bacterium | reverse complement strand
GCCTTACGAATCGTCAGGCCCATGGCCCGGGCGGTTGCCCGCTGGGATTTTCCCACGCTGTCCACGCCGGACCTGACGATCTCGGCGATTTAGGCGCCGGCAAAGATGGACATGATGATGATTCCCGCCACATAGCGGTTCTGCACCCCCAGGGCGTTGGCGATGACGTAGAAAAAGATGAGGATCTGGACCAGCAGGGGGCTGCCCCGGATGATCTCGATGTAAAACCGGGCGAAGAGTTTTAAGGGGATGAAACGGCTCCCCTGGGCCAGGCCGAAGAAGAGGCCGATCACCACACTCAGGGCCAGGCTTCCCAGGGACAGGAGGATGGTCATTTGGAAGCCCCTCAGAAGGTTGGCGCGGTACTTCCAGACGCTTTCCCAGCGTAGGTCATATCCCAGAGACCGGATGCCCCAAAAAACCGCCAGCGATAGAAGCACCAGGGCGGCGGCGAGGTTGAAGAGGTAGATCCCCCGGTCCGGTTCCCCGTGGCGGGGAACCAGGAAGAGCCGGGCGGCGGTGGAACGCAGAGCCATGGTGCCTTCCTTTGTTTAAAGGTCGAAGAAGAAGGGAATATCGTTTTCTTTAAAAAGATTCATGATATCCCCCAGGAAGGGAGCGGCCACCCGGTCGAAGCCGCCGCTCTTCCGAAAATCGCGGATGAAATTGTTTATGCCCTCTAACAATTCCTGGTTGCCCTGCTTTACCGCCATGCCCCAGTCGCCCTGGCTGCCCGGGATGGGGCTCAGGTTGACCCGGGTGGTGTCGGGATGATTCTTGTTGTTTTCAAAAACCGTCAGGGGGTCGTAGATGAAGGCGTCGGCCTTACCCTGAACCACCTCCAGAACGCAGGCGGAAACATCTTCGAAGATCCGAACTTCCGCCAGGGGCAGCCCGGCAGTGGCCAGGTTGGCTCCCGTGGTGCCCGATTTTACCGCCGCCACCCGGCCTTTCCCATTAAGATCATCAAAAGTATTCACATCGGATTCCCGGGAGATAAGCAAGGCCAGACCCGCCCGGAGGTAGGAATCGGAAAAGTCCACCACCTGGGCCCTCTCTTCGGTGATGGTCATGGATGAGAGGATTAGGTCGGCTTTACCGGTCTGCAGGGCGGGGATCAGGCCCGTCCAGGCGGTATTTTCAATAACCACGGGCCGTTCCAGGTATTCTCCCAGGGCCTTGGCTATTTCAACGCTTACCCCGGCGGGGTTTCCTTGGGCGTCGCTCATTTCAAAGGGGGGATACTGAAGTTCCATGGCCACCACCAGGGGGGTCGGGCCTTCGGATTCCTCTTTCTGGCAGGAAATAAATATCAAAGATCCGAGGATAATCATGAGGATCAAGGCTTTTTTCATATCGTTTCTCCTTTCAGGCGTACTTTCCCCTATAGGATAATGATTTTTTCTTCCGCCGGGGAGGGAAAAACCTGTTTATTGGGGGGATTTGTGAGGGAGGAATACAAATTTTACAAAATCAGGGGGATTAAGGAAGAAATTTGGTTGCAGAGACCCGGGATGGATTGTTAGAATGGGGACGGAGGATTGTTCCGGCCCCTGCGGCAGGAAAGACAATCTCTCACAAAATCGGCCATACGGGGACTCCGGGGGTTTACAGGAGGCGCAATGAAAAATCACCCATTGAACCGCACTGAAATTCTCACACGAAACTAAACCCTTAAGGAGACACGTATGAAGAAGTTATTAATTCTGGGTGTAGGAGCCCAGGGAAGCACCGTGGCCAAGCGGATGGACCAAGAACCCAACGTGGCCGAAATTATCTGTGCCGATTACGATGAAAAAGCCGTCACCGAACTTTGCCGACTCCTGAAAAAAGGAAAACCCCTCAAGATAGATGCCACCAAGGTGGAGAACATCGTCAACGCCGCCCGGGGGGTGGACCTCATCGTCAACGCCCTGCCCATGGCCTTTGGGCGTATCGTCCTTGAAGCAGCCCTGCGGGCAAAGACCAACTATCAGGATTTTGCCGCCGCCGATACCCCCGACATGGACTGGGTGGAGGGCATCAAACAGATGCTCACCGAAACCAGCGATAAGTTCAAAGCCATCGGCAAGACCGCCCTGATCAGCACCGGGTCCGCCCCGGGAATCATCTGCGTGGCCGCCCGGGATGCCATGCGGTACCTGGACCGCTGCGAAACCATCAACATGTTCGTCTGGGAAGGGGTCAAGGCCAAACGGTTTCTTCCTTTCTGGTGGTCCCCCGAGGTGGCCTATGCGGACATGTCCGACCTGGCCTTCCCCTTCATCAACGGTGAAATCACCGCCTCCCGGCCCTTCGAACTACCGGTTTACAGGAAATTCAAGCACGACCAGAGGACCATCAAACACGTGGAGCACGCCCACGACGAGACGGTTTTGATGGGGCTCAATTCCGAAAAGTTCTTCAAGGGCGTTAAAAACGTCTATTTCAAGTACGGCGGGTACGGGGTAGACTTTGCGGAGAACCTGTACCGCATGGGGCTGCTTTCCCTGGATCCGGTGGAGCTTGACGGCACCCCGGTGATCCCCCGGCATTTGGCCCTGAAACTGACCCCCCCGGCCCCCAAGTACCACGATGAGATCAAGGCCATCTTGGACGAAGGACTGGACGATGATTCGGGGGCCATGGTGGTGGAGGCGGTCGGGATAAAGGACGGCAG
>CAYYNJ010000217.1:0-2898 GCA_964472775.1 uncultured Spirochaetaceae bacterium | reverse complement strand
GCAGGAAGGTTAGGGTGGAAACCTACGTCAATTCCCTGGGTTGTGCCGAGGCCTTTGAGCGGTCCGGCCTCTCCGGGGAAACCTACTTCACCGGCCAGGGCGGGGCCCTGTTTACCAAGCTCTTTGTTAACGACCGGATTCATCAGAAGGGCCTGATATCTTCGGATATGATGGAGTACGACCAGGTGGATTATTTCCTGGCCGAGGCGGCCAAGCTCGAAATTACCTTAGACACCGCCGTGGAAGAGATCTCTTAAAAACTTACCGCTAAAAGGGAGAGGAGGGACAGAAGAAACCTCCTTTCCCTTGTGCGGAGCCGATTTGGTTTCTCCCGAGATTTAAGGAATTTTTTCTGCTATTCTTTCCGCTTTTTACTATAATGAGAGTAACTGTATGATCGGATAAAGGCGGGAGAAATGAACAGGGCGGTGGGACTGGTACGCAATATTCAGTATATATTTCTCTCTTCCCTGGTATTACTTTGTCTCTTTTTCATGATACTTCAATTCACCTCCCAGAACAGCCGTTTTCAGGAGCAGGCCAAGTTTATCCGCCACACCTATCTTCAGGAACAGAAAGATCAGCTGAAGAGGGAAGTGGACCGGGCGGTTCAGCTGATTTTGGCAAAACACGCCTCGGTGGAGAAGGAAATAGAAGATCAGGTTAGAGTCGAAACGTACCGGGCCTATGCGGTGGCGGAAAACCTCTACCTTAGCCGTGGCGGTAAGGCCGACGATCCTGAAACCCGGAGAATGATTATCGAGGCCCTTCGGCCGGTCCGGTATGATAACGGTCTGGGGTACCTGTTTATCACCAGCCACAGCGGCCTGGAGGTTCTATTCTCCGATAGGCCCCAGAGGGAGGGAGAAAATCTTCTCAACCTGAAAGATTCCCTGGGAAATGAAGTGATCCGGGATATGATTCGTATAAGCGAGACCTCCGGGGAGGGTTTTTACCGTTACCGCTGGACCAAGCCGGGAGCGGAGGGAGAGAATCACCCGAAAATTTCCTTTGTTAAACACTTCGCCCCCTACGACTGGATTATTGGAACGGGCCTCTACCTGGAGGATAAGACCCAGGAGATGAAGAGGAGCATTCTGGCCGAGATTAGCAAGGTCCGGTTCGGCGAAGAGGGGTATATTTTTGTCAACACCTTGGACGGCCATGCCCTGGTATCCAACGGAGAGGTGATGACGGGGGAGAAAAAACTCTGGGAGGTGTTCGATCCCGCCTCGGCGAAGGAGCTTTTTAATAAAGAGTTAGCGGTGGCCCGGGTTCCTCAGGGGGGGTACATCTACTACGACATCCGCAAATTAAGCGATGCCTCGGTGGAATCCCCCAAGGTTTCCTTTGTCTACGGCCTGCCCGAGCTGAACTGGCTCATCGGGGCCGGTGTTTATTTAGACGATGTGGAAGCGGAAATCCGGGAGCTGGAACAGATTATCTATGACGACCTTCTGAAGGATATGGCCCTGATTATGGCCGTGGCGATTCTTATCACCCTGGCCTCCCTGATTGTGTTCCGTATCCTGAACCTTAGTTTACAGCGCGATTTTCACCAGTTTTCCGATTTTTTTGAAAAGGCCTTCAGTATTCTCCAGGCTGACTTTATGGACACCCAGTATGCGATCCACGGACACAACATGGTGAAATGGAAATGGAACTCCTGCTTCGCCCACACAGGCCTGACTCAGCTGGGAGCCATAGAACAATATCAGTGCGGCGTTCTGCTGCGCATACAAACATGGCTTAAAACACTCGGCATCCGATATACCATGGAACCGGAAATTATAGGATGTCTTATGCACACCAGAGGAGCCTGTGAAGGAATTTTCAGATTTTACTTTGATACATAGATTGAAAAAATCATTTGAAATTATTTATCCCCGCGCGTTCCATGATCCCCATGAAGATATCATCGGGACTGACCCGCTTATTTACGAAAAAAAGACACCCTGCGGAAGCCGGCTCCAGGTTCGAGGGCATTAATCTGGGAGGGGGGCGGTTCGAATGCACGCTGAGCTCCGTCTCGCACAGCGGCGAATGCGCCGACCTCTTCCTCGATGTCTATTCCCCGGACGCCCTTCGCGGCATCCTCGACCGCGCGGGCATTATAGGCCATCTCAAAGGCAAGGGGATATCTGATCCGCTTATCGAGACAGAGAAGGACGAGGCGGGGGTCCACCGCCTCCGGGTGTACCGGGACAGACCCTCGCCGAAGAGCCTGCTGATTGACCTGCGCCTTTCACGCCTGGTCTACGCTCCGGAGGAGCGTCTCCTCTCCGGCGTCATCCGGGAACGGCGCTTCAACGCCATCGCCATTGAATGGGTCTGCTTCCAGGACCCGCGCGCCAGGTTCAGCGCGGAGCGGCCTCGTCTCCCCGGACAGACCTATCCGGGTCTCGGCGCGGTCAGGTTTCTCGCCCCCCTGTTGCTGCTGTTCGCGCAGGAACTCGGCGTTGACGCGGTCCTGGACGTGCCGGAGCGCTACCACAGCGCGGTCATGTATTCAAAGCATTTCATGTTCATCGACCCGGAACGGGAGGGCATGCTGCGCGCGGCCATCAGGGATCTTGGAGCTTTCCCCCTCGCGGAGGTGAGCCGCGCGTTTGAATCCGGGCGTGTCCGCGACGCCCGTACCGGCGCGCCGATCGCGTATGAACCCTCGGTACAGGTACTGCCTTTCGGGAATGAGCTTACGCGATATTTTTCATCGAGGAAGTATCGAAATAAAGCGGAAGCGGCCGCACAGAATAACATGCTTGTCCTCGGCCGCCGCGCCGAACGAGAAAAGAAAAAACGTACCGGTTGATGCCGTTATTTGAGGAATACGATCATGTCGAACGGCTCCTCTTCCTCTCCAAACAGGGCAAAGAGCGGCAGATCGATCATGGATAC
>CAYYNJ010000216.1:2177-5572 GCA_964472775.1 uncultured Spirochaetaceae bacterium | reverse complement strand
GGCCTCCTGGTATGGGGGGAAGTTCCACGGCCGCACCACCGCCAGCGGCGAAACCTTCGACACCAACGCCCTCACCGCCGCTCACAAGACCCTTCCCTTCGGCACGGTGGTGGAGGTGACCAACCTGGACAACGGCAAGGCCGTGACGGTTAGAATCAACGACCGGGGGCCCTTTGTGGAAGGCCGCATCATCGACCTGAGCCGGGCGGCGGCGGAAAAACTGGACATGGTGGGAACCGGGGTGGCCCGGGTGGAGATACACCTGGTGGAAAACCCGGGGCAGGAGCTGATGGCCCACCGGGAGGTGCCGGCGGAGGGGACGGTGATTCTCCAGGTAGGCTCCTACGGAGTTCAGAGTAATGCCCTGACCCTTCAGAACCGCCTCATCGGGGCCGAACTGCCCGCCGAACTGGAAGCCGCCGCCGGCGGGATCACCCGGGTCATCATATCCGACGTGGCCGAGGCAAACCTGCCCGAAGTTCTAGAGAAACTTGAGCGTCTGGGGATTTCCCGCCCCCTGATCCGCCGTTCCCGCTGAGTTGTAAATCCCCGTAAATGTGAACAAAATATTCAAGCCCTTTCCCTCCATCTTGTCAGCCAAGTGGCTGACAGAATATTCCGAAAGGGATATAATTTTGCCAGCTCATCATACTATAGAGGTTTTTGCATATGCGTAGTCTGGGAATTAATATCGGATCTTCCAGCCTCAAACTGGTTCTGTTGGAAGAAGGTAAAATTGCATGGAGTACCGTGGTTCCCCATGAAGGGGATATGTCAGGCACCTTGCGGGCCGCCCTGCTGGAGGGGGATATACCGGAGGGAATTAAGACTCTGGTCACCGGCACCGAAGGCCGGTATCTTTTCAACATCAGCAATACCATCGAGACTCTCTGCATCGAGGAAGCCCTGAAGCGGACCGGTGAAAAGGTCGATGCGGTGGTTACCATGGGAGGAGAAGACCTGGTGGTCTACACCCTCAACGAAGAGGGCCGGATTATCAACAACTTCTCCGGCAGTAAGTGCGCCTCCGGCACGGGAGAGTTTTTTAAACAGCAGCTGGGCCGGATGGACATGACCCTGGATCAGGTGAACGGCGTTTCCGATGAGTCCCGGGTGATGAGCCTCTCCGCCCGTTGTTCGGTTTTTATGAAAAGCGACTGTACCCACCGGCTCAATAAAAGGGAAGCCACCAAGGATGACATCGTGGTCTCCCTTAGCAACGTCATGGCCACCAAGGTCCTCGACTTCCTGAGCCGGGCCAAGATTAAATCGGGCCGGGTCCTGCTGACCGGGGGAGTCACCCTGAACCGGCACATCGTCCGGTTTATCCGGGAGGCCGCGCCCAACATCGGATTCGTGGTGCCCGAATCGGCCTCCTACTACGAGGCCCTGGGAGCGGCGTATCTGGCGGAGGAAAACGGCAGCATCCTTCCCTCTCCGGGAGAACTTCTTAAGGCGGGAAAGGTAAAATTCGCCCGTTTTCCCTCCCTGCAGACCCAGACCGACCGGGTCAAATACTTTGAACATCCCGAACAGAAGGTAGAAAAGGGCCGGGAGTACATCCTCGGCGTGGACGGCGGGTCCACCACCACCAAGGCGTGCCTCATCGATATGGAAACCAACGAAATCGTGGCCTCCCACTACGGCAGGACCCATGGAGACCCCGTGAAAGCCCTGAAACTCTGTCTTCAGGAAATAAAGAAGAAGGTTCTCGAAGATATCGGTTCCATGGACATCAGCATTTCCCTGGCCGCCACCACCGGGTCGAGCCGGGAGATTCTGGGGGTCTTTCTGGAAACCCCCGGGGTTTACAATGAAATTATCGCCCACGCCTACGGCACCACCTACTTCGCCGAGGATGTGGATACCATCTTTGAAATCGGCGGGCAGGACGCCAAGTACGTCCTGCTGAAAAATAAGGTCCCCATCGATTACGCCATGAACGAGGCCTGTTCCGCCGGAACCGGTTCGTTTCTGGAGGAATCCGCTTCGGGAGACCTGAACATCGCCAACGCCTGGGAAATCGGCGACATCGCCCTGAAGGCGGAAAACCCCCTGAAATTCGGTGAACACTGTTCCGCCTTCATCAATTCCGACATCCGTAAGGCGATTCAGCAGGGAGCGGTGAGGGAAGATATTACCGCCGGCATCATCACCTCCATCGTTTCCAACTACCTGAACCGGGTGGTGGGGAACCGGACCGTGGGCCAGAAGATCTTCCTTCAGGGAGGGGTGGCCAAAAACAAGGCGGTCCCCCTGGCCTTCGCCATGCTCTTGAACAAGGAGATCCTGGTACCCCCCTCTCCGGAACTGATGGGTTGTTTCGGTGTGGGAGTCCTGGCCAAGGAGAAACTGAACGACGGATTCCTGGACAAGATCACCATCGATATCGACGCCCTGATCGGCACCGAAATCGTCTACGAAAACGTGTTTACCTGTAAATCCTGCGACAACTACTGCCCCATCCAGGTTCTTAACGTAAACGGCCATAAGTACATGTTCGGCGGCCGCTGCTCCAAGTATACCAACACCCGGAAGAAGGCCGAAGGGGATGTTCAGGTGGTGGATTACATCCAGAAGAGGTCCGACCTTCTCTTCACCGGCTGCGCCCCCAAGGCGGAAGATTTCACCCCCAAACGGGATTTTACCGTGGGAATTCCCCGGGCTTTTTCGGTCCACAGCCTCTATCCCTTCTACTCCTGGTTTTTCCACTCTCTGGGCATCAAGACCGTCCTTTCCGATACCATCGCCCACGAAGGGGTGGCCCGGGTGGAAAGCACCTACTGCTTCCCCGCGGAAATCGCCCACGGGGCGGTACAGGACATCATCGACAAGGGCTGCGACTACATCTTTGTGCCCCACTTCCGGGACATGCCCAGCTACGAGGCGGACGTCCACGCCAACTTCTGCCCCATCACCCAGGGACTGCCCTACTACATCAAGAAGGCCTTCCCCGAGGCGGAAGACAAGATTCTCGAGGTGGTGGTTAGTTTTAAATACGGCACCGAGAAGGCCCTGGAGCTCTTCGGTCCCCTGGGCAAGAAGCTCGGCATCCCCGCCTCAGAAGTGAAAAGCGCCTTCAACATCGCCCTGGAGAAACAGGAAGAGTACCTGAGAAAATCCAAGGAGATGGGCATCGAAGCGTTGGCAGAAGCCCGGGAGAGCGACCGGCCCGTCATCGCCATCCTGGGGCGGCCCTACAACGCCTTCACCCGGGAAGCCAACATGGGGATTCCCCGGAAGTTCACCAGCCGTAACTTCACGGTGGTGCCCTTCGACATCCTGCCCTTCGAAAACGAAGAGATCTTCGCCAACATGTACTGGTACTACGGCCAGCAGGATATGAAGAGCGCCCGGCTGATTAAGAATGAGAAAAACCTCTACATCACCTTCAT
>CAYYNJ010000216.1:0-2167 GCA_964472775.1 uncultured Spirochaetaceae bacterium | reverse complement strand
ACCAACTTCTCCTGCGCCCCCGACTCGTTCATGCTCCACTACCTGAAGTGGATCATGGGAAGCAAACCCTTCCTGGTGCTGGAGCTGGATTCCCACTCCGCCGATGCGGGTATCGACACCCGGGTGGAGGCCTTCCTGGATATTATAGAAGGATACAAATCCAAGTTTGATGCGGTGGAAAAGGAGCGGTACGACAACGGCCTTAAGTTTGTCTGCGGCACAAAAGATCCCATGCACGTCCTGGACACCAATTCGGGAGAGAAGATCTACATCCAGGACAACAAACGGGTGAAGATTCTGCTTTCCAACATGGGGGACGTATCCACCCGCATCATCGGAAGCGCCCTGGAGGCGGCGGGGGTACAAGCCCATCCCATGCCGGTGGCCAGCGCCAAAACTCTCCATTACGCCCGCAGCTACGCCTCGGGGAAGGAGTGTGTGCCCTCCCACATTGTGCTGGGCAGCGCCCTTCAGTTTTTTGCCTCGCCCCAGTACAGGAAAGACGAGCTCTACCTGCTCTTTGTTCCCATCACCACCGGCCCCTGCCGGACGGGACAGTACTTTGTCTTCTTCGAGAACCTCTTCCGGGACTTGAAGCTGGAGAACGTGGTGGTGTTCACCTTGAGTGCCGACAACTCCTACGGCGGCCTGGGTCCCAAACTCACCGCCCAGTTCTGGCACGGCATCGTGGTGGGTGACTACCTGAAGGATATTCAGACCTCCCTGCGGGCCTGCGCGGAAGACCCCGCCGGCGCCATGGAGATCTACCGGGAACTCTATACCAAATTCACCGAAGAAGTGGCCAAGGACATGAAGAACCTCTACCCCTTCCTCAAGGTGATGGCCAAGGAGTTTGCCAAGATTCCCCTGAAAAAGAGCATCGAGGAAGCTCCCAAGGTTCTGGTGGTGGGAGAGATCTACGTCCGCCGGGACGACTTCGCCGTGGACGAACTGATCCAGCACTTCAGCCGGAAGGGTATCATCGCCAAGGTCTCCGGCATAGCCGAGTGGATTCACTACACCGACTTTGTCCGGGACTACGACCTGGCCAAGCGGATTAAGCTGATGCCCTGGTGGAAGAGACCCTTCAGCAAGGAACAGCGGACCCTGATCGCCTATAAACTGGAAGAAAAATGGAAGGCGTCGGTGGAGAAGAAGGCCCTCAAGGCCTTGGGGGGACATACCCTGATTCCCCATCATCCCCACGACATCGACAAGATCATGAACAACACCCAGGAGAATTTCCTGAACCTGGAGCTGAACTCGGAGATCGCCATCTCCAGCGGCGCCGCCGCCACGGCCATGGAAGAGGGATACAGCGGAGTGGTGAACATCTCTCCCTTTGCCTGCCTCATTGGACGGGTCATCGAGGGTCTCTACACCCCCTGGGCCCGGGAGAGGAACTATCCCATCATGAGCGTCGAGGTGGACGGCAACCAGCTGCCCCCCAACATCATCAGCAAGCTGAACATCTTCATGCTCAACGTGCTGCGGTTCCGGGACAACCCCGACATCTCCACCCTGGTGGAAACCGAAGAACAGGCGGCGGTGGAGATTATCCAGCGGGCCGGCCAGGGTAAGGACGAAAAAGAGGTGGTGGATCTGGTCAGATAGACCGGCTTACCGGAAATAAGAAAACAACAGCGCCCGCGGGTCTTCGGCCCGCGGGCTTTTTTTTAAAGCTGGAATAATCACCCCGCCGAGGCTGCCGCCAGGGCCGCCTTTACCCCGTCGGCCCCGCTGGAGATGATGCCCCCGGCGTAGCCGCTGCCCTCCCCCGCCATATAGAGGTTCTCAAACCCCTCTACCAGGCCCTGCCGGTCCCGAAGCACCTGAAGGGGAGACGAGGTCTTGCTTTCCAGCCCCACCAGGACCCCCTGATCAAATCCCCTTAACTTCCTGTTAAAATCTTCCAGCCCCGCCCGCAGGGCCTTCACCACCGGGGCGCTGCCGGCGCGAGCAGCCGTGGCGGAGGACGAGACCGGCGATTTCAGCCTGGCCGTCATCCCGGACACCCAGCAGGAAGTGTTCGGTGCCGATACGCGTTTCGCCAACCGCACCCAGTGGCTGGTGGACAACCGGGCGGCCCTCAACCTGGCCTTCGTGCTGCACACCGGCGACGTCGTGAACTGGGACACGGCCGATCATGCGCAGTACGCGATCGCCC
>CAYYNJ010000215.1:0-5581 GCA_964472775.1 uncultured Spirochaetaceae bacterium | reverse complement strand
AGGCCGTACTTTTTGGCAAACTCATCCATAAGATGATAGATCAAGGGTTCCACGTCGGCGGGGCGCTCCCTCAAGGGGGGAATCTTCAAGGGGACCACATTGAGCCGGTAGTAAAGATCCTCCCGAAAAAGCCGGTCCGCCACCATGGTCTCTAAATCTTTATTGGTGGCGGCTAAAATCCTTACATCCACAGGGATGGTTCCGCCGCCGCCGATACGCTGGATTTCCCGGTCCTGAAGAACCCGCAGCAGTTTTGCCTGAAGCATCAGGGGCATTTCACCGATCTCATCGAGAAAAAGCGTCCCCCCCTGGGCCGTTTCGATGAGCCCCACCTTCCCCTCTTTCCGGGCCCCCGTGAAGGCGCCCTTTTCATAGCCGAAAAGTTCCGACTCCAGCAGGTTTTCCGGAATGGCACCGCAGTCAATTTTCACCAGGGGCTTGTTCTTTCGCAGACTGTTGCGGTGAATCAGCCGGCTGAAGAGCTCTTTACCCACCCCCGATTCACCCTGGATGAGGATGGTGGAATCCACCTGGGCCACATGGCGGGCAAACCCGGCGAGCCGCCGCATGGCATCGCTCTGGTAAATCAGTTCCCCCGCCGAATCCTGCCGATCCCGTAGGTTTTCCAGCTCCCGCCGGTACTTACGGGCCCGCTTTTCCGCCTGGGAAAGCTTATCCTCCAGGGCCTTGAGTTCGGTGATGTCCCGGTTGTTAATGACGATCCGGTAAATTTCCCCCCCCCGGTAGATGGGGGTGGCGGTAAGAAGTACGGTCTTCCCGTTCTTGCCGTAGTGGAGGCGGCTGGCGATCGCCCCTGATTCCAGGGCCATCAGGGCGGCGGATTCCGGGATAAGACCCTGCTCGACAATTTCCGATAAATGGCGGCCCACCACCTGTTCCCGGGTGAATTCCATCAGATTTTCACAGGCTCGGTTGAGTTTTAAGGTGTAACCCCGGTTATCGGTGATATGAAGACCGTCGTGGGAGGCCTCGAAAATTGTTTCAAATTCATATTCCACATCCCGGTACCGGCCCAATTCCTTCCAGAGAGCCGCCTCTTCCCGGGTGATAAAACCGCGATACCCCTCAGGCGCCGTAATAACAGGCAGAATATCGGAAGAAAAGTTCAAATCACCGTCAAAAAGCTCTTCGGGATCTTTTAAAACGGGAGCCCTCTGATCAATCAGCTCCCTCCAGTCTCCCGTCCCTCCGCCGGCCCTGGCTGAGCTCAAGGCCTCCAGCGAAAGAACCCCGCCGTAGCGTCCCTCGTCCACCACAGGAAGGCTCCACCGGCGGAATCTCTCAAATACAGAAAATACCGCACCGAAGTCAGGCAGACCGCCGGGAATATAGGCTTCCCCTCGGGAAGCGATGTTTAGGAAGAAAAGTTCATTGAGTCCGGGATTCATACCGTGAGTATTCCCGGTTTTTCCCGGGAAGGCAAGAGATTATGAGGCAAAAATGCCTTTTAGAGGCATTTTTGCCCTTATTTAATCGTCTTTAAAGCTTCCGCCCGCTTGTCAGCCAACTCTTTCAAAAGATGAACCTCGACAATATGCCGTTCACTACGGCCGTGGGCGATAACCCCCGTTTCATCCTCCGCCTCAAAGGCGATGTGCACCCGGTTCACCTCTACCCCGGTGACGGTGGCGGTGATGGTCACCGTTTCTCCCGCCACGGTGGGCTCTTCGTGAGTCACCGAAAGCTGGGCCGCCACGCTGGTGTATCCCTGGGGCAGCTCCTGGGCCACCAGTTCCCACGAAGTATCCAGCATGAACCGGGTTAGACTGGCGGTGGAAAGGAGCCCCTCGTAGGTGTCCTTGCGGGTAACCGTTTTTTGAAGGGTAAGCCTCTTATTCTCGTAGGTTTTAAAAAAATCAATTTTCATATCCGCACCCCCTTCCTCTAATATAGTTAAAATGGGGCACGGATCAAATTTTTAAAACCTATTTCCCGGCGTCAGCCTGCTTTTAAGAAACTAAAGGGCCAGAACCCCGTCCCGGGTGATGAACTCTTCCGAACCATCCTCCATGACGGCCACCACAGTAGGATCCGAAACAAGACCATCCAGGTGAATCAAGGCCTCCGCATCGTCATCGTAGTTGCTGCCGATGGCGAAATGACAGGTTTTGTAAACCTTTTCGTCTCCCAGCATGTTGCCGGTGATCACTGCGGCGGGGTTAAGGCCGATTCCCAGCTCTCCCAGGCTCCGGGCATTTTTCGCATAGGACGCCCCCTGTCCCTGCTCCAGCTTCCCTTCCTTTTCGAAGGCAAAGGCGTTTTCTTCCCCCAAACGGATGGTTTCTTTCAGCCGCTCCGCCTCTTCGCCCCCGGTGATATCGGTGATGAATCCCTTTTCATAGGTAACCCGGATGGGTTCTTCTATGATGATGATGCCGTCGTGGCTGGAGATGCTGCCGTCGTAGACAATGAGCCCTTCGGTGGATCCCACCACGGGGGAGACAAAGGTTTCACCGGCGGGCAGATTCCCTCCGTCTCCGGGACGGCTGAAATCGCCGTCGTCGGCCATGCCCTTCCGGCCCTTCACGCTGAACCGGACATCGGTCCCCGCCGGAGCGGTAACCCGGATCTCCACGGCCCGGTCAAAAATATCCTTAACCCAGGCGGCTTCCCGCTTCATCCGGGCGTAATCCACCGGCACCATGGCGGCGAACATCTCCCGGGTCACCGAGGGAGACCAGAAAGACCGGGTTTTTTTCGATTCCATCAAATAGTGAAAGGTATTGGGGATGGGTTTACCGTCCAGCATGTAAGGGTGGGCGCTGGCCTCGGCATCCTTACCGAGCTTGTTGGCGCTCATGGATATTAAAACGTCGGGAGCGGCCTTGATGGCGCCGATCACCTCGGGTTCGGCAAAATCCAACTGCGATTTCACCGGTTGATACATTAAGGTAGGCCGGGCCTGCGCCTCCCGGGCGGCGCGGTAGAGGGCCTGGGAGATTTCCGATACGTCTTCATCGGGATTGGTAATAATTAAGACCCGTTCTCCGGGTTTAACCTGCAACACATCCTGGATGGCCGTTTCCGCCGCCCGGTACAACCGATTATCAAACTGGCTCTTTGTCTTCATTAAGCCAAAATACTTCCTCCCACCGTTCCGGTCAACCCGGCGGGGGTGAAAAACCGTGGTTCAAGACCAAGCCCTGGTCAGAAAAGAAAACCTTCTCCGCCAGGGGGAGCATCAATTCCTCCTCTTGACGGGTCATGACGGGAAAACCGTAAAGCCGGTTTTGATACTTTAGCCCTTTCCCCGCCGCCTCCCGCTCCTCTGCCCAGATCCTATGATTCTCAAGCCTCTGCCGTACCGCGCCGTTGAGCTCCTGCGGTAGTTCCGGATCGGTCCACGCCCCATGGTTGGCGCCGCGGAACGGCGGCATCAGGTCAAGACCCGCCGAATTTCGGCCCGACTCCATGGCGGCAAGAAGAGTGGTACCGGTTCCGGCGAAGGGATCCAGAACCAAATCCTCTTGTAGAGAGTACATGGCAATCAGGCGGCGGGGAAGTTCCCGGGGAAAGGCGGCACTCCGAGCCCTCAGATCGGGATGATCCAACTTCTGCCTCACCCCCGTAAAATCCCAAAGGTCGGAGAACCAGCGGTTCCGTTCTTCCCAGAAGTAGCCGCTCCTCCGGCGTCTTTCCTTGTCCTCAGGCTGCGGAAAAGCTCTCTTGCCGCCTTTGCGGAAAATCAGGATGTACTCATGCTCCAAGGTCACATAGGCGCCGGCGGGATACATCCCGGACCCCATGAATTTGGTGGGACTGTTGGCGGGTTTCCTCCAGAGAATCAACGGCAAAGAATGAAAACCCAAACCGAGACAGCCCGAGAGGATACGGCCGTGATTGCCGTAAAGCCGAAAATCGGCGCCCAGGGTTCTAACTGCGTCACCAATATTGATACAAAGAAATCCCCCGGGAATCAGAACCCGAAAACACTCGGCCCATACCAAATCCAACTGCCGGTGCATCGCCTCAAAAGCTTCAGGACCCCGACCCGCTTCCAGGTCAGCGCTGATGGACGAATCCAGGGAATCAAAAAGTTGATCCCACATCTCTATGACAGGATAGGGCGGCGATGTTACCACGAGAGAGACCGACCGGTCCTGAAGGGGGATCTCCCGGGCATCGGCGGTCAGAAAGCGGTGGGTTGTCTGAAACATGACTGAAGTGTAACCGAAAAGCCCCCATTCCGGAAATGATTTATCTCGAACCTCCGGCGGGAATTATCCAAGGGGCATCTTGATCGATTCCCGGAGTTGCCTCTATTATGAAGAGTGAAAAGGGTACATCCCCAAATACTTTCCCTCCCGGAGTTAGTCATGAAATATTCCTCCCTCTTCCCGGCAATGCTGCTCATTCTATTCTTCGGCGCCGCCGGATTTCTTTCGGCTCATCCTCACATGGGGTTCACCGCCGCCATGGAATTTGAATTTTCCGGCGATGAAATGAGGGGGGTGTGGCAGGAATGGCGGTTTGACCCCTTCTTCTCAGGCTCCATCAAGGGAAGCTACGACTGGGACGGCGACGGTAAATTTGACCAATACGAAACCGAGGCGGTATGGGCAGGAGCTTTTTCCAACCTGAAAAACTACGACTATTTTATTTTCTACCGCACCGGCGGAAAAACGCTGGTACCCGAAAGGGTGGAAAACTTCTCCGTGTGGATGGAGGGAAATACCATGGTTTACCGTTTTTTTGTTCCCCTTTCGGTAAAAAACAGGGAACTTTACCTTTCCGTTTTCGATCAGACCTACTTCTGCGCCATCACCTACGCAGACCCGCCGGCGGTAACCGCAGGGGCCACCCCGCTTGACCCCCGGTATCGGCGCCGGGAAAACAAAGATAACCCGGTCTACTACAATCCTCTTTCTCCCGCCGACGACACCACCCGTTATGACCAATGGGCTCCGGGCTTGGAGACAGCTTACCCCGAAGAACTTCATGTCACCTTCTAAAACCGCCCTTCTCTGCTTGCTCCTGCTCCTCTCATTCCCGGCGGGGGCCAACCCCTTTATCACCGGAACGGCTCCCGCCGAATCACCGGGCCCGCAGGTTCAGCCGGTCCGGCCGCCGGCCTTCTCAGGGCCGGAGGAATTAGGTACCCTGCAGATGAAGGTCCGCAACCGTTTAGCGGATATTTTCGTTCCCTCCGTTCAGGCCACCCCGGCCTTAAGAGCCGCCCTTCTTTTCACGGCCCTGGTTTACGGGTTTCTCCACGCCCTGGGGCCGGGTCACCGAAAAACCGTGGTTTTCACCCTTTTCCTGAGCCGTCAGACCCGGTGGTGGGAACCTGCGGCGGCGGGATTCCTCGCCGGGGGCGCCCACGGCGGCATGGGGGTTTTTCTGATCCTTCTTCTGCGAATGCTGAACCCCCTCTCGCTGCTTCAGGATACGGAAACCGCCTCCCGCTACCTGGAAGGGGGGACCTACCTGGCTTTGGCCCCGGACCAGGTGGCGCGCTGGATCGAAAAGCAGTTCGAGAAAAAGACATCCAAACGCGACCTCGACGCCATCGGCGAGCAACTCCAGCGAATGAACCAGCAGGTGACACGCACGGATGCCC
>CAYYNJ010000214.1:5191-5589 GCA_964472775.1 uncultured Spirochaetaceae bacterium | reverse complement strand
TATCTCCCGGGGGGTTTCCAGAAGGGATCTCATGTATTTACCGATGCCGCGGGAAATACCCTTCCGGGCTTCCACGGCCATGGATGTCACGGTTTTCTCGGTTTGCATGAAGGAGATACCGGTGACCAGGGTAGAAAATAGAATTATTTCAAGGATGAAAGGAACCACCAGAATCAGAAAGAGGGGTGTTTTCCAGGAGGATTTTGATTTCCCTAATGCCGTCACGTTACTCCTCTTTCGGCGGGGCTGACCCCCGTATGCCCTAATCCGGAATGATATAGATAAATTATAACGGGACGGCGAGGGGGGCGCAAATTTTATCTGGTTTTTGTCGAGCCGGACCTAGGGGCCGGTTGCCCAGGGGGCTCCTTCGAATAAGCCTTCTTCCCGGTTTTGCC
>CAYYNJ010000214.1:0-5181 GCA_964472775.1 uncultured Spirochaetaceae bacterium | reverse complement strand
GTTCCAGGGGAAAATCCGGCTGTTCATGGAGATGTAAACCCCCGGCGGCAGAAGCTGTACCGCCGTCATGGCCCCCCCCAGGTTGAAAACCGCATCGGATCCCGCCATGGCGAAGGGCACCATGGCGCCGGTGAGAACGATGGTTTTATCCAGGGCCGCTTCACCCAGCAGGGCGGCGGTGTTTTCCATGGTATCGGTACCGTGGGTGATGACGATGCGGTTCTCCGGTACGGTGCGGCACTCTTTTAGAATCTGCTCCCGGTCCCCCGGTTCCATATCGAGGCTGTCGATGAGCTGGCTTACCGTTAAGGCCACCGGAACGGTCACCCGGCTCTGCTCAAGAATCTCCGGCAGATGGGTTTGCTTGAAGGTGAGGGTTCCTTTGATGGCGTCGTAGTGTTTGTCAAAGGTTCCCCCGGTGATAATGATGCGGACGGCGTCTTGGTTCACCCCTACTCCTTGAGCCCCTTTCAAAAATCGGTTATTTCTGAAAGTGGCTTCGAAGAAAAATTGACAAATCAGTGTTATTTCTATATACCGTATAGGGTTGCCAATTTTTCTTCACTTATATTTAAGTTGGAATTCCAAAAATCATTGATTTTCGGAATTCCCTCCCTTCAAAAGTTTTTTAACCCGGCTGCCCGAGACCATGGCGGAAATCCTCTGGCCCTGCCGGAACTCTCCCAATTCTTCGGGAGAAAGTTTTTCATACCTATAGGTCTGATCTTTTTTTTCCGGATCCGTTGCCGAAAAGGTGAGCACCGCCGATTCCCGCCGGGCTCCCTCCCGTTCTCCGAATTTCAGAAAAACCTCAGGCCAGGCCGGGGGAATGGAGAGATTTCCCGTCACCGTTTGGCTCCGGGTCTCCACCCACTCCTGAATTTCATACTCTACCTTAGTATCATAAACCGGTTTCTCTTCATAGACCGGTTTTTCTTCATACACATCTTCGAAATAGCCGTTTCCCAGGTCCTTGGTTCCGGTTTTTACCCTCTCGGTTCCCACCTGAATTTTTTCGGTGCCCCGTTTGGCTTCCCAGGAACGGAGAATCCGGGCTTCCCGGGGTACGTCGTCTTCCCATTTTTCGTACCGGATCCACTGCTGCTGCTCCACCCCGATGGTTCGGGTCCATTCACCCCCTTCGACCACCAGTTCCGCTTCGGTTCCCCGGGCTACCAGAAACACAAAGGCCGCGGCGATTACCAGAAGAGCCAGGAAGAGGATGCCTCCCGCCTTGCGGCTGAGTTTACCTGGAGGTTGTTTTTTAGGATTTTCTGGGGATTTCGGGCCGTTTCCGGCCCGGATGCCCGCACCGGCGGCCCCGTGTTCCGTTCCCCCTTCGCCGGAACCGGCATCGGGGAGAAACGTCTCTTCCCGGCCCGCCATGCCCTCCCGGGGGGCGCCGCACTGGCGGCATTTTTTCACCCGGCGGCGGTTATCGGTGCCGCAGTACCGGCAGTGCCAGTCCGTGCCGCTGCGGGCTTCCTCCAGCTTCTCCCGGTCCGTCACCTCCGGGGCATCCTCAGCCAGGTAAAACTTGACGTTCTCGCCCCGCACGGCCCCGCAGGAGGTGCATTTCATGGCGCTGCCGGAATTTACGGCGCCGCAGTATTCACAGTCCCATTTTCCTTCCCTCACCGCCATGGCATCCCTCCTAGAGATAGTACTTCAGTTCACCCTCGCCGATCAGGAGGGCGTCGGAGAAACGGCGGATCACCGCCCGCTCTTCCGCTTGCACCGTGCCGTCGGCCCGGGCGGTTTTGTAGGCCGCGGCGAGGATCCGGGTCTGCTCTTCCCGGCTGGCCTTTTCCAGTCCCGCCACGAAGGCGTCTTCGCAGAGCCCCAGATCTTCGGGGAACCGCAGGTCTCGGTCCGCCATCTTGGAGAGAAAACTCTCCACCGCCGCCTTGCCGAAGTGCTCCTTCACCACCGCCACCTCCTCCGGGGAGGGGTCGTCGTCGGCAAAGGCCACCAGGCTGGTGATGCCCACCCCCGCCTCGGCGGGGGTCAGGTCCAAAAGCCGGGGGGGAACGGGGCGCCCCGCTTCCAGCACCTCGGTCTCTTCGGTGACCTCGTCCACCTCTTTCAGGTTGATCCGGGCAAACAGCTCCGTTTCCCCCAGGGTGGTGCCCAGGACGGCGCAGTACCGGTTGAGCAGGGTAAACTCCCCCTGGTCCACCGTGCCGTCTGCCTCGGCCAGCAGCAGTCCCACCGCCAAGGTGCGCTCCTGGAACGCCGGGGGCGCCTCCCTCAGGACCCGTAAGATTTCCGGTTCGATCCGCAGAAGGTCGCCGGGAAAGGACAGCCCCGCTTCTTCCATCTTCCGGCGGGCCCCCCGGGCGGTGGTTTTTTTATAGTACTTTCGCAGCACCAGGGCTTCCGCATCGGAAGGATCGTCGTCGCTGAGGGACACCAGAGCGTTCAGTAAAAGCCCCGCTTCCGGGGCGGTCAGTTTCAAAGTCGTCTCGGTCATACTTGGGTTCTCCTATATAGGGCGGCCCGGAGCCGCAAAGCATCCGCCTGCTTCTCCGGCACCCCTTCAATCAGCTGTTTCCCGGATCAGGCCGGCGGGGGCGGGGGCGGAACGCTTCCCGCGGGAGGGGCGAAGAGGCCCGCCAGTTCCGGCACGGTGGCCGCGGCGGCCCAGGCGGCCATACCGGGTTTCCAGACCAGGGTCTCGGGGGTCAGAATCCCCTGCTGCGCCAGGGCGGGCAACTGGGACGCCGGCACCGGACCCTGCTGCTGGCCCTGGACCAGGACGTGGAACACCGGTTCTCCCGGAGGCGGGGGCGGCACCGCTCCGGTTCCCGCGGCGCCGGCCATGCCGGCACCGGCCATACCGGCCCCCATCATGGCGGGGTTCATCCCCATGGGGTTGCCGCCCATCATGCCGCCCATCTGGTTGGCCATGGCCAGACCCATGCCCATCCCCATGCCTCCCGCGGCCAGGCCGCCGGGGCCGGGGTTGCCCGCCATGATCCGCAGGGCGTCCGCCCGGGCCTGCCGTTCGTAGTTGCTCATACGGCCGTCGTTGAAGTAAACCTCGTCCCTCTTCTCCACCTTGGCCATGGACTCCTCGGCCAGCTCGATGGACTGGACGTTGGACTGATCCAGGGTGAGGCCGTAATCCTGGACAAAGACCAGCTCGATCCGGTTCTTCAGCTCTTCGGAAAGGTCGTCCAGATGCTCGGCCATCTGGTAGAAGGGCTTGCGCATCTCGGCGATGGCCGACTGGGCCTCGGTGATGAACTTCCGGCGCAGCCGGTCGGTGATCTCACTCTTGGTGATTTCGCCCTCGGTGCCCACCACATTCTTTAGGAATTTCCCGGGATCCAGCACGTGGAGGGAGAACTCGCCCCGGGCCATCACCTTGAGGATGCCGAAATCGGGATCCCTGAGCATGAAGGGGGAGGGGGTTCCCCAGAAGAAGCCCGTGACGATGCGGCTGCTGATGAAGTAGACCTCCGCCTTGAAGGGGCTTTTGAAACCGTACTTCCAGCCCTTCAGGCGGGAGAGGATGGGCAGGTTCTCGGTGGACAGCTCGTGCATGCCGGGGCCGAAGATGTCCGCCAATTGACCCTCGCTGACGAAGACCGCCGACTGGCCCTCCCGAACCGTCAGCTGCGCCCCGTTGCGGATGTCGTTCCCCTTCCGGTCGTAGCGGTAGGCCAGGGTTGAGTCGTCCGCCTCAAGCCACTCGATGATATCGATGAATACTTCCCTGTTAATAGCGTCCCATAATCCCATGATCGTGCTCCTTTATTAAAATTTCAGCTTCTGCGCCGGGCGATGAGTGTTTCGGCGTGTTTGATTCTTTCTTTGAGCCTCAGGCGGTACGCCTCGCTGCCCGGTTTGTTGGATCCTCCCCGCAGGGCCGCCGGGGCGGAGGATCCGTCCTTTTCCAGCTGCCGGAAGGTCTCCTTGAGGCGTTCCAGTTCCGTCAGTTCCACCTCGGGGTTTCCGGCGATAACTTCAAGCTTTTCCCGGGTGAGCTTTTCCTGCTCCTCCGCATAGGCGGCCAGATGGGTGTTGCCGGTGGACCGGGCCCGGTTGCCCGTGCGGTTCCACCGGGCGGCGGTGTCCATCACCGACTGCCTCCGGCTCGCCAGGGCTTTGAGGCGCGACTCTTCCCGGGCCACTTCCCGGCGCAGCTGTTTCCACGCCGCAGCCCCCGCCAGGTGCTCCGGGGGAAGAGAGCGGCTTCGCTGAATATCCTTGATGCGGTTGATGATTCCCATGATTTTCTCCCCGATTATTATAACCGGGGAGAGGGAAAAAATCTGCCCTGGGATTGGGGATTTTTAAAAGGCTGTGCCGGACTAGGCCGAAGCTTTGTAGGGGGAGGTTAGTACCGCCAGCCCAGAATCCCGAAGGCGATTAGGTTCATAATAACGGGGACGGCATAAATAATCCCGATGGTGATTATCTTTGTTTTCATTTTTTTTCTGGTTATCACAAAGATGGTGGCACAGAAGAAGTGGAAGTATCCTATTAGTAAGATAAGCCAGATACCCCCGAAGGAACGGTTCCAGAAAGAATACGCCCAGGCAAGATGGCCGCCCATATTAAGAAGTACTTCAATAAAGACACAGAGCAGGGTGTAGCCGATGGCGAAGAACCACATCTCTCTTATGCCCAGAATTTTTTTGCTCAAATCTTCCGAAAGGGTGTGGTAGTAAAGGATGCCGAGGAGGGCGAACATGAACATTATTTCGATGTTCCATCCCACCATGGTCCGAAGGGCTGTGTCTCCCGGGGCTGTCCAAAAGGCGGAATATCCCGTGAGAGACATGATCCACCCGTTCCATGTTTCGTTAAAAAAATCCATCCCGAAAATGGTTGCTCCTGCCAGTACCGCATTCCAATTCCCGCTGGATTTTGCCTTCTTAATCTCTATTGTGTAGATGTAGAACACAATGGTTAAAAGGGGAATTACATACCATTCAAGGGTGGTGAGATCCCTCAATCCAGTTAGAGCCTGCCGTGTCGCTTCTGTCATAGACTTCTCCTCAGTTAATTTATTGAAATTACGCTTCTACAAAGGAAATTATTATCCCTTCTCAAGGGAAGGTTCTTTGATGAGCAGGCCGTTGAGGCAGATATCCAGGGCCTGAAGAAACATGGTGTCGGGGCAGCTATTTCCCGACTTCACATACGACTTGATGATGAACATGATGTACA
>CAYYNJ010000213.1:0-5608 GCA_964472775.1 uncultured Spirochaetaceae bacterium | reverse complement strand
TTCACCAGGGGATCTCCGTCGGTCTGCTTTCTCTCTTCCTTCACTTCCTGTTTGGTCATTTTCAGCGATTCCATGTGCTGCCGTTTCTGAAAATAATAATCCGCCAGGGAGAAAAGCAGCATGGCGATGGAAGCCTGCAGCATGATGCGGAAGGCGATGCCGGCGATGGTTCCTACGGCCCCGTAGAAAGTGCTGTTGATCAGCCCCGCTAAGTCTTCCAGCCGGCTGCTGATGGCCAGATAGGCTATGATGCCGATGATTATGATCTTCACCACCGATTTAAGAAGGTTGAATGCCGCTTCTCCCGAAGCGAAGGAGCGCTGAAACCACTTGCCGAACCGGGGGGCTATCTTAGAAAAATCCGGGGTGATCGGCTTGGTGGAAAAGAGAAAGCCCACCTGCATGATGTTGCCGATCAAGGCGGCAAAAAAGGCCACGGCGATCACCGGAAGGGCCAGCCGGGCGTAATACTGCAGGAAAGATTCAAAGAGAATCCCCGTTTTGGTCACATCCACCTCGGTGACCCGCTGCAGGTAAAACCTCATCATGTCCTGGAAGGTGGTGAGCCAGTAAGAGCCGATTACCCCCAGGGTGGTGACTGAGAAGATCAATACCAGGGCCGAGGTAAGGTCCGCCGATTTAGCCACCTTCCCTTCTTCCCGGGCCTTCCGTATCTTCTGTTCCGTGGCGTCTTCGGTACGGCCTTCATCTTCGGCGGCGAACCACTGAAGGGTAATGCCGAAGCGGGAATCTTCCAGGGGAATGAGATTCAGGGGATATTTCCTCAATTCCAGATTCATGGGGTTACCTCCACCGGAGGTCCCAGGATCCGGAAAATTTCCACAAACCCCAGGTCGATGATCCGTTCAAACGCTTCCACCAAAAACGGCATAAGCAGGAACAAAAGGATGAAGGACATGCCGATGTTGATGGGAAACCCCAGCATAAGCAGGTTCATCTGGGGGGCCGCCTTAGCCAACAACCCCATGGAAACGGAGACAAGAAAGAGAGTGCCCATGATGGGCAGGGCGATGATCAGGGCGTTGCTGAATAGATCTCCCAGGGCGGATATCATAAACAGCCCCAGCTGTTCCCGCCTTTCTAAAAAGGTGTATGCCGTGGTGGACTCAAAAGAACGGTAGAGTCCCACTAGAAAAACCTTTTGGAGCCCCTGAACCGAGAGGAAAACAAACATGGCCACAAGATAGAGAAACTGACCCACCAGGGGCAGTTCGATCTGGGCCATGGGATCGTAGACCTGGGAGGCGGCAAACCCCATCTGGAGAGAAAAAAGCTGCCCCGCCAACTGGAAGGTGGAGTAGAAGATGTTCAGGATGAACCCCAGGGTGATGCCTATCAAGGCTTCGCCCAAAACCAGGACGGCGTAGAGGGTTCCCGTCTCGGGAATGGGATAGGATCCTACCCAGGGCAGCAGGGCGGCGGCGGTGAAGAGGGAGAGTCCCGCCTTGACCATGGAGGGCACGGCATTCCCCGAAAGCAGGGGGGCCACATAGATGAGCCCCGCCACCCGGGCGAAAATCAGGAGAAAAATCTGTGCCTGTTCCAGCAGCGCCGCTAAAGACATTCTACCTCACCATATCCGGAATCATCTGAATAACCGCGATGGTGTATTCCCTCAACGAGGTAAACATCCATCCGCCGAAGAAAATAATGGTCAAAAAAATGGCGATAATCTTGGGAACGAATGTCAGGGTCTGTTCCTGAATGCTGGTGGTGGCCTGAAAAATAGAAACCACCAGCCCCACCAAGAGACTAATGAGAAGAATCGGCGCCGAGAGCATAAGCACCTGCAGGACACCGCTTCTGATTATCTGGACCGCAAACCCAACACTCATCTATGCCCCCCTACCCAAAACTCAAAACCATCTGCTGGGTAATCAGGGTCCAACCGTCCACCAGGACGAAAAGGATCATTTTAAAGGGAAGGGAGATCATCACCGGCGGCAGCATGATCATACCCATGGACATCAGGGTGGAGGCCACCACCATATCGATGATGATGAAAGGGACATAGAGAAGGATCCCTATGCGGAAGGCGATGGTCAGTTCATGAAGGATGAAGGCCGGCACCAGGATGTAGGTGGGAACATCCGCAGCGGTCACCGGCTTCGGAAGGTCGGACATCCTCATGAAAAGCTGAATATTCTCGTGGTTGTTCGACATCTGCCGGAACATGAAAGAACGCAGCGGAGCCTCCGCTTCGGCATACATGGTTTCAAACCCGATTTCGCCGTCGGCGAAGGGGCGAAAGGCGTTTTCATAGATGGTGGTTACCGTGGGCCACATGATAAAAAGGGTTAAGAAGAGGGCAATACCCATTAAGACCGATTGGGGGGGCACCTGCTGGAGGGAAAGGGCCTGTCTGATAAAACTCAAGACCACCGAAACCCTGAGGAAGGCGGTGGTAAGAAGGATGATGGAAGGGGAAAGGGTTATTACTGCCAGTAAAATCAGCAGTTGGAGCGAAAATGCCACCTCTTGGTTTGATTCGGGTTCCCGGATGGCCAGATCCACAAAGGGGATCCGCAAGCCCTCTTCTGTAAGAGGCTCGAAAGGAACCACCGCCGCTTCGGGAATCTCCGGCTCCGTCACGTTCTGAGCTGCCAGACTCCCTCCGGCGGTGAGGCAGAGTATTGCCACCACAACCACATAGAAAAAACGTTTACTCATTCCCCCCCCAGGTACTATAAAACATTATATCATAAACTCTTAGTTTTACCTATGAAACTTTAAAACTCCCCAACACAAGTCTAAAGATTCTTCAAACGGTTACGCTGTGATTCCATAAACTCCTTGGTATTACCCAGGGGGCCGGCGGACCGCCGTTCCCCATCGCCCTTTTGAAAAAGCCGGGTCAAAACGTCGGAGAAATTCTTCGGCGGTTCCGGTTTTTCCGTGGAGAGCTTGAACTGTATCTGATCGAGGGCTTCCTTGTCCTCGATTTTAGAGATGAGGTTGATGCCGTTTTCTTCCGCCCGCACTTAGAAATACTCCTTCCCCACCTCCTCCAGATGGTGGGTCTTCCCTCCGGCGATACCGAGGGTGGCGTGAAGGCTGATTAATTCTGGGTTGGCAAACCGGGGTCCTCCCGCCCGCTTTATGATGCGGAAGAGAAGGTAGATAAAAGCCAGGACGGCTCCCAGCACCAAAACCATCCGAAGACCGTCCCAAAACGAAAATGCGGCGCCCCGGGGCATTTCCGCTTCGTCAGCGGGAGTATCTTCGATGAGTATGGTCGTTTCATCTTCGAAATCGGGAACCGGTGCCTCTTCCTGGGCCATTAATAGCCAGGAAAAAAACAAAAGCCCCATGAGCAGATAGACGAGTCGTCTTTTTTTCACACGCACTCCCTTATGTGAAAAAAATGATAGTTTGGATGTCTTGCTAAAAATCAGGGATCTTTAACAAGACATCCTGTATGCCCCCTTAAGGGGGTGTAAAAGTCGTTATTTAAGAGTAGTCCCCTACCCTGTCGGCGGGAGAAACAATCTCGGTAACCCGGACGCCGAAGTTCTCATCGATTACCACCACTTCGCCCTTGGCGATCAGCTTATGGTTAACCAGAATGTCCACCGGTTCGCCGGCCAGTTTATCCAGCTCCACGATGGTTCCTTCTCCCATTCCCAGTATATCCTTAATGAGACGTTTTGTCCTCCCCAATTCAACGGTCATCTCCATGTAAACATCCATGAGAAGACCGATATTCCCCTGGTCCCCGCTGGCACTCTGATAATTCAGATTCGGATACTGTACCTGCTGAACATTGGGTGCCTGCTGACCCATTCCCATGAAACCGCCCATTTGACCCATGCCTCCCATCTGCTGCTGGCCCTGACCCATGCCTCCCATTTGACCCATGCCGCCCATCTGCTGCTGGCCTGGGTTCATGCCGCCCATCTGGCCCATGCCGCCCATCTGCTGCTGCTGGCCTTGGCTCCGGCCCGGGCTTCCCATATCCATACCGCCCAGTGATTCCAGGAGATCGTCTCCGGCTCCTACAATCTGTTTCACCATGGCCAGGTCATAGAGCTCCACCAGTTTGGCGGGGGGTTTTGAATCCACCGTCAGCCGATACTCGACCTTAACCACTTCACCGGAAGAAAACGCCAGTTTCCCCGCCGGTACCAGCCGGGTGTCCCCCGGAGACGGCATGATGGTCTGACCGATCTTATCGCCGTAAGTGGTGGCGGCGGTTCCGGCCATGGTATTTCCCGCCTCACCCAGGGCGGACAGGGCCGCATCACTGAGCTCTACATTGTCCATCCCCATCATGAGGCTGGCTAGGGTCTCGGCAAAATCCGACTCCACCAGGTAACTGTGTTTTCCCTTCAGCCCTTCCTGGAAGTCCAGAGATATTTCCACCGTGTCTCCGGGGAAAATCCCCGCCGCTTCGGAAGCGGAGATTACATCAACCTCGGGATTTTCCAATTCCACCGAGTCATTGAGCAGGTTATTTAAGTTTGAAGAAAGGGAGCCGAGCATGTTTTGCAGAAGAGAAAGAAACTCCTGCCTTTCCGCATCGGTCAGCCCCGCCCCTCCCTGGGGAGAAGCGCTTTCGGAGGAGCCGAAATCCATTCCGCCGCCGCCCTGGAGTAAAGCATCTATTTCATCTTGAGACAGGGAACCGTCACTCATACTATTCCTCTCCTTCCACAGCCAGCTCTTCGAATTCCTCTTTGTTGACTTCCTCGAGCTTTTTGATAATCTGTACAGCTACCTTGCTTCCCACCACACCGGGACGGCAGAGAAACTTGTTGCGGTCCCCAATCTTAAGCGACAGGGGATCGCTGGTCCGGGTGCTAGGCAGCCTGATGGTATCGCCCCGCTGAAGGGAGAGAACATCCCGGACCGTTAAATTCATACTCCCGATTTCTGCCACCACCGAAACACCGATGGTCGAGAGCCTTTCTTTCAAGGTATTAAGATTCTCCGTGGTTCCCCCGCTCCTCACCGACGAGTACATGTACTGGGCGGAGAGTTTAGAAATAATCGGTTCGATGGTCAGGTAGGGAATACAGAAGTTAATCATTCCCTCCACCTCGCCGACCTTGGTTTCCAGGGTCACCAGAACCACCATTTCATTGGGGGGGACAATCTGGGCAAACTGGGGGTTCGTCTCGATCTGCCCCAGCCGGGGCCTCAAATCGATTACCTGACTCCAGGCTTCCCGCAAATTCCCCAGAATACGAACAATAATTCCCTCCATGACGGCGGTTTCGATATCCGAAAGATCCCGGGTAATCTTGGCCCCTTCACCCTGCCCGCCGAACTGCCGGTCGATGATGGAAAAGGTGATAGACGGGTCTATCTCCAATACCGCCGAACCCTTGAGAGGATCCATGTTAATGATTCCCAGGGTGGTGGGATTCGGAATGGACCGGATAAACTCTTCGTAGGTCAGCTGATCCACCGAAGCCACGTGAACATGAACCAAACTCCGCAGCTGGGCGGAAAGGGCCGTGGTGGTCAAACGGGCAAAGGTTTCATGCATGATCGAAACCGTACGGATCTGTTCTTTAGAGAACTTATCGGGCCGCTTGAAGTCGTAAATTTTTATCTTACGCTGATCCGTTGCCTGAGTAACTTG
>CAYYNJ010000212.1:5374-5656 GCA_964472775.1 uncultured Spirochaetaceae bacterium | reverse complement strand
GTAAATAAACAGCTGAAGGAGCTTCCGCACCCCCTCGGACGCCTTTTTCATGAACCGGCCGCCCAAAAGACCGATAATAGCGATGACCAGCCCCTGGCCGGCGTCGCCGAACATAAGCCCGAACATGGCCAGATAAGCCACCGCCACAAAGGGGGTGGGGTCGATGGAGCCGTACTCGGGGGTGGCGAAGTTTTCCACCAGCATCTGGAAGGGGGCCAGTTTTTTAGGACTTTCTACCCTGACGGGGATCTTCTCCCGGGGAAACTCCGCCGCTTCGGACCA
>CAYYNJ010000212.1:0-5364 GCA_964472775.1 uncultured Spirochaetaceae bacterium | reverse complement strand
GAAGGCGGAGCGCGAGCGGCTCGTGGAGGAGAACGAACGCCTGCATGAAGAGGTCGAGAAAGTCCGCGCCTCTTTGCCCGAAGGCGTGCATATCGTTCCCTACTATGAGCAGGCCGAACTTGTGCACAACGCGACCTGGACCGTGAAGAAGGCCCTCCTCCAGGGCGGCGGACGCCTCGGCGGGAATCCATCCGGAAAAAAGGGTGGTTCGGTTTGTGTGGGAAAAAAAGTCCTGGATGGTGGCATAGAGTTCATGCATCCGGATGTTGGCCCACATCCGGTCCAGGAGCTCCCGATGATTTACCACTTCGTCCTTCAGGGCACCCCGGGCCTGACGCTGGTCCTTCTCTAAGGCGGCAATACGCGATTTGACACCCTGGAGAAGATCGTCATCCTCCTTACGGTCCTTCCCTTGTTCAACTTCGATCCACTGGAACTTCTCCAGGATTTCTTCCACCGCCCGCTTGTCCCTTTTCAGCGACACCAGGACCAGAATGGTTTCCGATTCGCTGTTGAGGAAACAGGGCAGCCCTTCCAACTGCTTCTCCAGTTCCGCCGCGGACCCCCGGGCTATCCGGCCGCTGCGGACCTGAAGAAACTCTCCCCCCCCGGCGGAGGAGGAAGACCGGGACAAATACCGTTCCAGCTCCTGATTTTTCAGGATCTCCTGGTTGATAAGCCGTTGTTTCTCCCGGAAATTGGTGAACCGGGTGCCCAGCCGGGAAAGCTGTTCCTCGTAATCCTCGACCCGGGAGGGCTGAAGACCTTCAACCTTGAGGGTATCCCCCGAAGGAGGCGCCATTCCGCCCTGCTGGTAGTATCCTTCTATCCGCTTTCGGATTTCCCGGAGCTGAGCCCGGAGGCCTTCCCCGTCGTGGGGCCGCACAATTCCGGGATCCACCTCGGAAAGGGTACTGATATGGATAAAATCCAGAACCCCCTGGTTCAGGAGCTCCCGGGTAACCTTGTCGGCATCACCCTCCAGCACAACGGCGGTGAGCATACGCATGGTGGATGTAAAGAGCTTCATAGTATTGACTCCCGAATCTTGTCTTCCTGCCAATGGTAATTCTTCCCGTTCATCACCCCCACGAGAAAACGGATTTCCCGTTCTTTCAGGAAAAAGTAAACCAGGACGATGCCGATGGTGAAGGGATAGCCGGTGATAAGTTTCATAAACTCCTGCAGGCGCGTCACCTCTAGAAGCTTTTCAAAAAGGACCGCCCGGGCCGCCTGGTTTCCCCGGGAAGAACCGCCATCACCCAGGGCCCCCAAGGCGGGATAGCGGTGCACCAACAATCCGCTGGGATCGGTCTCCTGACCGCCCCCCTCCCGGGAAACGAAGGGCTTTAGCTCTTGGAGGGTAAACTGATGCCCCCCGGGCAGCAAGGTGGCGGCCAGTTCCTCGACGGTGAGCCGGTAGAACCGGCTGTACCGGAGGATCCAGCTCAGGTTCTGCAGGTCCACCTCGGTTTCCAATATTTTCAGTACCAAATCCCGATCCCGGGACGGCAGTTTTTCCGCCTGTTCGATGAGGTACCTGTAGTAAAAACGGTCTAGGGATGTTTCAATCCGGAAGATCCCTCCCTCTTCCACCTGGGCTAGCCGGTAGGGCTCCAACACCGCCCGGTAAGGGGTTCCTTCCAGACCTTCCAGGATGTCGGTGAAACTCAGGGCGTTGATGAGGGTGTCCCAAGAGACGGAATGAAGGATTTTTTCTTTGTAAATGTAGCCCGCCCGGTGCCCCATGGGTCTTTTTTTGACCCGGCTCCCGAACCAGAGCCGCAGCAGGTTTTTCAGGTTTTCGATCTCCAGCTTCACCGTCAGGGCCCTGACAAAACCGGCGACCTCGTCTTCGGTGTGCTTCATTATGCCGGTGTATTGATCGATCTGGGAGTGAAAAAGCTCCGCCTCCACCGCCTGCAGGTCACCGGTACGGTCATAAACCCGGGAAAGTTCGGAAAAATCCGAATCCTCCAGGATCTGAAACACTTCTTCTAAAGAAGAGGCTTGGATCAGGTTTTCCCGGAAATCGTCGGGCAGGATCCGGCTGATTCGGGCCCTTAACTTGGCGTTGATAAAACCGTAGCGTTTTACAGCGCTTTTCATGGGTTATGGTCATCGAAGACGGTATGGATGATCCGGTCGGCCACCTTTCGGGCCAGGCCCTCGACTTTTTCAGGTTCCGCTCCGCCATGGCGCTGGCGTACCTGTTCCAGGGCTTCCTTGACCCGGCGGGATTCCCGAAGGTCGATTTCATCCTGAAGGGCCGCACCCCGCTCCCGCTCCCGCTCCCGGGCTTCCCTGAGCCGATGGCTGAGTTCTTCATCGGTCCGGGCCAAAAGCTGCGCCGCCTCTTTCCGGGCATCGGCGATGATTTTGTCGGCTTTTTCTTCCACCCCAACTATTTTATTAATGACTTCCCGCATACTCCAACCTTACCTAAAAGAAGTAACTCTGACAACCGGGTACCCTCCGGCGCCGCCAGGGGAAAATAAACCGTTCCGGGGAGGGGCCCCCGCCCTCCGGTCTGACCGCCGAAGGGGCTTACCGGGCCGCCGGCCTGACCCTCTCTACCTCAAGATGAGCCCATTTTTTTGAAAAGTACCCCGCCGTCAGGATGGCGGCGTGGGAAAGCTGATAAAGCCCGAAGGAAGCCCAGGCCCAGGTCAGCCCTTTTCCGAAAACAAAAAGCCCCAAGGCGGTGGCCCCCAGGATGAATACCACGTTGGTGGTAAATTCACTGATAAGAACAAACCGGGGCCAGCCGTTGGAGGTGAAGATCATCTCGAAACTGTATCCCAGAATTTCGATAAAAAAGAAGGGAGCAAAAAACCGCATAGCCCTGACTCCGATGGCGATGGTTTCTGGATCGGTGGTAAATACCGACACGATGGGTTCGGGAAAAATCAAAACCGCCGCAAAAACCACCGCCCCGATGATGGCGGATAGGAACTCGCAGTTCACCATGACCCGATTGGCCCCCTCCACATCGCCGGCCCCCAGATGGTTTCCCACCAAAATGGCGGAGGATTGGGAAAAGCCCCCCACGATGGTCTTGTTTACCCGATAGAGGCTGAAGAGGACGTGGGTAGCCGCCAAGGCGGCGGTCCCGGTCTTTCCAACGAAAATTTCATAGATCATAAAGATCCCCAGGGCGCCGATATTCTGGATGCCAATGGGAATGGCCTGGTGAAAGACATCCTGAATAAGATGCCCCTGATAGGAGGTTCCTGCGGCGGGCCGGAAATGAACCAGATAACCCAGGCGGCCCAGCTTATAAATCAGATAAACCGCCCCCGCCGCCTCGGCCAGAAGGGTTCCCAGGGCGGCACCCCGAATGCCTAGGGCGGGAAACCCCGCTTTTCCGAAAATCAAAAGGTAATTAAACAGTACGTTGAGAACATTGGTCCCGATGGTGACTACCATGATATCACCGGTACGGCGTACCCCGGCTAAAAAACCCATGGATGCCTGAACCACCCCGAAAAGAGGCAGGGACCAGCGGAGGACCCCGATGTAAGCCAGGGTCAGGGGGATGATCTTTTCATCCACCCGGAGAAGCCTCAACAGGGGTCCGGCAGAGAAGGAAACCAGAAAACCCAGGGCTGCGGCGATCATGGCGGCGGCGAGACCGTTGGTCAGAACCTCTTCCAGAACAAGATTCTGCCCCGCTTCGATCCGCCCTTTCCGGCGGGAAGTGATGGCTTGAACCCCGGTACGGACCGGCCAGAGAAAGGTAAATAGAATCGAGGTAAAAAGTCCCCCCAGGGCAATGGCTGCCAACTCCACCGTCCCGAGCCGGCCCACCATGGCGGTGTCGGCCAGACTCATCAGATAGTGGGCAAACCGGCCCGCCAGAAGGGGAAGTCCCAGGACGATGATCCCCTTGAGAACCGGGGGAGAAAGGTAGTTCTTCATCCCCTGACTTTACGGATTCCCGGGGAAGGTGTCAATAAAGGGCAAGAATATCTCAGCGAGGCGGCGGTGCCGGCACAGATCCTACCGCCCGCCGGAAAGCATCTCATCCATCGGCCGGCCGGCCATGAAGTTCTTCGGTGGCGATGAGGATTTTCGTCACCACATTGAGATGATTCAAGGGATAGAGGTAGAAGGTCTCCTCCATGGTGGAAAGTTCGAAACAGTCACCCTTCCCGAAATAGTCGTATTCAATATGACAGGAGTACATGGATCGTGGTTTTTTTATCACCGGAGCGGAGAAATAGGCGGGATCCCCCTCTAAAACAAAACCCTCGGCGGAATGGACCACCCGGGCGGTACCGAGATTATAGTAGCCCTTGTGGTTCACCAGGGATTCCACCCTTACCTGATCCTCGAACCGGTAGAGGCCCCGGTCGATCTCATCTCGGACCAGGCGCACCTGCTCCTCATACCAGTCGGGAAGATGCGGGTATTCCGTGTCTCCCGTAAGAGCCTCCATTACACCGTACTCGTCCATCCGCCACTGCTTGCCGCAGGCATCACACCTCAGCATATCCCCCCGGGAGGACATGCGGTGATCGGTTCGGCAGGAGGGACAATGGTAGATTACCCGGTGAAGCCCTTCGGCCCGGCGGGGTGAGGCTATTCTCACCCGGTTTTCCCGCTGCCACCGGTACTCGTCGTAGGTAAAGGCTTCGCCGATCCTCCGTTGGATCTGTTCCAGAGACAGGGACTCCAGCTCTTGGGGAGAAAAAAGCCGGAACATTTCCGCTTCGATTCGATTACCCCGTTCCTTCAGGTTCCACACCGGTGACCCCAAATAGTTTCCGTGCATTCTCAGCATCGCCACCGGGACCTTGAAGACCCTGATCATCTTGGCCAGGGATCCGGGGATGGCGGCGGAGGTGCCGATCAAAGAATAACGCGCCTCGGGATAGATGGTCACCACATCACCGTAGCCGTGGAGGATGGTTTTGATATGCCTGATCAGGTTGACATCGGCGGTAACCCGTCTTTTCAACACCCCGCCGGCATGACGGAGCAGGGCTTCCCGGCCGATAAAACCGTCGATGGCCACGATGTAGCTGGACCGCCAGGGAAAAAGAGCGGCGGTGGTAACCTTAAAATCGATAAAAGCCATGTGAGTGCAAAGGAGGATGAAGGGCGGTTTAAGCCCCTCCATTTCCGTCCGGGTAATCCGCAGCTTCTTCCGCCATATAGGAGGAAAGCTCAGGGCCCACGTGAGGGGCCGCAGAATATTCCGCTGCCGTATGGGAGGCCGCTCCATGTTGAAACGCTTCAGCTTCCGATACTCCTCCGGAGTGGTGGGATGAAGCTTGGCTCTATAATCCATTCAAATCTCCCTCTAGTAGTTCCCTCTGGTGATTCTCATTTTTTCTTCATTGGCATTGTTAAAAACCA
>CAYYNJ010000211.1:5074-5657 GCA_964472775.1 uncultured Spirochaetaceae bacterium | reverse complement strand
TAATGCGGCCGCATTCCTGACCAGGAAATTTACGCTTGTAACAACCATAATAGGAGGTATCGGTCTGTTCATCCTGGGGATGATACTTATGACCGAGGGCCTCAAGTCACTTGCCGGAGACAGGCTGCGACGCATCCTCAGCCGCTTTACCGGCGGAACATTCTCGTCTATTCTTTCCGGCGCAGGGATCACGGCCATTGTCCAGTCGTCGCATGCCACAATTCTTACAACAATTGGATTTGTAAGCGCCGGTCTTATCACGTTCCAGCAGTCGCTCGGCATAATACTCGGCGCTCATCTTGGAACCACCAGCACCGGCTGGCTTGTATCATTGCTCGGAATGAAGCTGAAAATCGGCGCATTTGCCCTGCCGATCGCCGGCCTGGGGGCGTTCCTGCGCCTGCTCGGCAGGGACCGGCTGGCGAGTGTCGGGATCGTTATCGCCGGGTTTGGTCTGATCTTTTTCGGCATTGACATCATGCAACTGGCCATGAAGGACCTCTCGGGTCTAATCGTACTCAAGCAGTTCGCCGGAACCGGGATTCTCAACCGTCTTCTTCTGACCGGCCTCGGTATCGCGATG
>CAYYNJ010000211.1:0-5064 GCA_964472775.1 uncultured Spirochaetaceae bacterium | reverse complement strand
AAGCGCAGCGGTAGCCATAACCATGACAGCGCTGAACACGGGGAACATTGATCTGTGCCAGGCCTCTGCCCTTGTTGTTGGACAGAACATCGGCACGACCCTCACGGCCGGGATAGCGGCAGTTGGAGCGACGTCGGCAGCCCGGAGAACCGCGGCGGCCCATATTGTCGATGAACGGATTCGCCATCGTAGCCCGGGACAAGATCCGGAAAAAAAGAAGAGGATAACCGCATGACACCGAATGAACCTGAATACATCATCACCATAAAGAACCTGAACCAGTACTACGGCGATTTCCTCGCCGCCCGGGATGTCAACCTGGGCCTGGAAAAGAACCGGGTTACCGCCCTGATCGGGCCTTCGGGCTGCGGAAAGAGTACGGTCCTCCGAACCATGAACCGGATGAACGACCTGATAAAGACCGCCCGCACCGAAGGGGAGATCTACCTGGAGGGAAAAAACATCTACGACAAAGAGGTGGATCCCGTGGAGGTCCGCCGCCGGATCGGCATGGTGTTCCAGAAACCCAACCCCTTCCCCAAGAGCATCTACGACAACATCGCCTGGGGGGCCCGGATCAACGGCTTCAGGGGGGACATGGACGAACTGGTGGAGACGAGCCTGCAGAAAACCGCCCTCTGGGACGAGGTGAAGGACAAGCTGAAGCAGAGTGCCCTGAGCCTCTCCGGCGGCCAGCAGCAGCGGCTCTGTATCGCCCGGGCCGTGGCGGTGCAGCCGGCGGTGCTTCTGATGGACGAGCCCGCCTCGGCCCTGGACCCCATCTCCACGGGTAAAATCGAGGACCTGATAGATGAACTCAAGCAGGCCTACACCATCGCCATCGTGACCCACAATATGCAGCAGGCGGGCCGGATATCCGACTACACCGCCTTTTTCATGGTGGACGAAAACCGGTCCGGTTTTTTGGTTGAGATGGGTCCCACCGAACAGATCTTCTTCAATCCCACGGATAAAAGAACCGAGGCGTACATTTCCGGGCGATTCGGCTGATCCTTTTCCCACGTACCGCCCCGGAGCCGGGTTCAAAAAATAAATAAGCGAACCAGGCTTCGGGGCGTTTTTCTTACTAAATCGATAAAAATTTATTGCAAAAATCTTAAAGATACGCTACTCTTCGAGTGAACTCTGAGGGAAGGCCCTATGGCTGACCTAAGGGGGGCGCTGATCCGATTTCCTTCCGCTTCGCCCGCCCTGGGTCCCTTTCCTCTCCGTTTTAAGGAGGATTGATGGAACCGCAAAAACGTTACGGCTTTATTGGAATTCTCATCGAGAACCGGGAAAACAACTCCCGGCAAATCCAGGACATTCTTTCTGATTACGGGGATATCATCCTAGGACGCATGGGGCTGCCCCGGCTTGATCAGACCGAACTCTCCGTCATTACCCTCATCGTCCATGCCTCCAGCGATCAGGTGGGGGCTTTGACGGGTCGGCTTGGATCGCTGTCCGGGGTGAGTGTAAAATCGGGCTTGGCAAAGTAGGAGGAGGAGATGAAAAAGAAGAAAAAAACCGGTTCCGGGAAACAGTTCAAGGCTGTGCTGGCCTTCATCGGCTACTCCCTCTTTTCCGGGGTGATTTATGCGGTGGCTTTGAAGTATTTCGTTATTCCGTCGGGGGTTATTCTGACCGGTACCGAGGGTTTCGCCCTGGCCACCTCCTACTATTTCGAGTCGGAACGGCTTTTTATCATCCTCTACGTGATATTTCAGGCCCTGCTTCTGATTTTTTCGTATATCAAGGTGGGATGGCGGTTCAGTACCAAAACGGTATTGACCTTGGCCTGTGTGGTGACTCTGCTGGTTTTCCTTCCTTCCCTGGAGGTGGCTTCTCCTGAACCGGAAAATGAGAGACTCGTGCTGGTCCTTTTCGGGGCCATCATCGCCGGGGTGGCCAAGGCCATGGCGCTGAAGAACCGGGGTTCCACCGGGGATGAAGATATCATTAACGTCTATTTTTCCGAGAAGCTCCGTAAACCCGTGGGGAAGATCAGCATCGCCGCCGGGGCGGCCTCCATGGTCTACGGGCTGGTTCTTAATTTTCTGAAATTTCACGATCCCGCCGCCGTGGCCAATACCCTCATCTACACCACCATTTTTATCTTCGTGGGGGCTGAGACGGTCAATTCTATCTATAAGCGGTACCGGTTTACCCATATCACCGTCAACACCGATGACCCCGAGGGGGTGGGGCATATTATAAAGAAACTCTTTCCTGAACGAAGCTATACCCGGACCACCGGAGTAGGGGGATTTTCCAGCAAGGAGCGGTCCCTGATCTCCCTCATCGTCACCCAGGAAGAGCTGCCGCAAATTTTAAAGGCCGTCACCGGGGCGGAGGGGAACAGCTTCATCTACCATCATGAGATCGACGGCATCAAAGGAAGATTCAATTTTAGCCGGTTCCGGTAACCCCGGGCCTCGGACGAGTCATAAAATACACATCGATAGGGAGTAGCAGAGTATGAAGAAATTATTATTGGTTGTTTTGGGATTGATTAGTCTTTATCCCCTGACCGCAGGCGGTAAATCCGAGGAAGCCCCCGCGGCGCTGGAACCCATGACCCTTAATGTGGGGGTTCTCAAAGGACCGTCGGGTTTCGGTGCCATCGGGATGATGGAAGATGAGACTCCTCTGGGCCAGGGGGTGACGGCGGAGTATCACGTGGTCCCTTCGCCGGTGGAGATGATCGCCCGGCTCACCACAGGAGAGCTCCAGGCGGGGCTGCTGCCCATGAATGTGGCGGCAAAGCTCTATACCCAGGCCGGCGGTTATCCCCTGGCGGCGGTACCGGGGCTGGGAAGTCTCTACATTCTCTCCCGGGATTCTGAACTGAAGACCTGGAAAGACCTGGAAGGAAAGACAGTGTATGCGGTGGGGAAGGGGGCCACCCCGGACTACCTGCTCCAGTACTATCTGAGGGCCCACGGTGTAGACGCTTCATCGGTGACGGTGGATTTTTCCATCCCCGCCCCTCAGCTGGCCCAGATGGCTGCGGCGGGCAAGGCGGACACCCTCCTTCTCACCCAGCCCTTTGTGGCGCTGGTACAGAACCAGTCGGCGGACATGAAGATCCGCCTGGATTTTCAGGAGGCCTGGAAGGCCCTTCAGGGTTCCTCCCGGGCGTACCCTATCACCGCCTTCGTGGTGGACCCCGTCTGGGCTTCCGAGAGGCCCGAGGCGTATGAAGCCCTGCTGGAACGGTACCGCAGGTCCATCGCCTGGGTGCTGGCCCAGCCCTCAGAAGCGGCGGGGCTCATCGAGAAACACGGTATTTTAGCGGCGGGACCCGCCCGGATGGCCATTCCCGACTGCGGTTTGGCCTTCTTTAGCGCCGCCGAAGCCCGGGACGAGGTAACCGCCTATCTGAAGGTGCTGCTGGAATCCGACCCCGTATCGGTGGGGGGGCGGCTTCCCGATGAGGGATTCTTTCTTGTCCCTTGATGTTTTCACATCTCCCGGACCAGGGACGGTTCCGCGGTGGAACCGTTCCCTCCGGGGGGTACTCTCTTTTTTCTCGGGGATATTCTTTATCCTGCTGATCTGGAAGGCCGCGGCCCTGGGGGTGGGCTCTCCTTTCCTGATGCCTCCCCCGGAAACCGCCTTCCGGCGCCTCTTTGAGATGGTTCCGGATCCCGGCTTCTGGCGGGCCCGGGGAGCCACGTCCCTACGGTCCCTCTACGGCTTTTGTATCTGCTTTAGTTCCGGGGTGCTGGTGGGCGCCGCCGCCGGGCTCTTTCTGCCCTTCCGGCGGCTGGTTAAACCCCTCTTGTCGGTGCTGCGGGCGGTGCCGGTGATGTCGGTGATCCTCCTGGGAATGCTCTGGTTTGTCACCGATCTGGTACCGGTGTTCGTGACTTTTCTCATGGTATTTCCCCTGGTCTGCGCCAACGTCCTGGAGGGAGTTATGCAGATCGATCAGCGGCTCCTAGAAATGGGCAAGGTTTACCGGCTGACATCGGCACAGCGGCTGACTCACATCGTTTTTCCCTCTTTAATTCCCTTCCTCTTCGCCGCCGCCAATGCGGGGGTCGGCATGGCCTGGAAGGTGACCATCGCCGCAGAGGTCCTCTGTCAGCCCCGTAACGCCGTGGGTACGGGGATTCAGTACGCCCAGCTCAACCTGGAGATCCCCGAGGTCATGGCATGGACGGCGGCGGCGGTGATCTTAAGCGGTGCCAGTGAAACTCTGCTGGGCCTGACGGAAAAACTCTTCCCCTGGAGACGACGGAGATGATCAGTTTCGAAAAAATCCAACATGCCTACGGTGGGTTAAAGGTTTTAGAAGATCTTTCCTTTGACCTTCCCCGGGAGACAATCACCTGTCTCTTAGGCCCCTCGGGCTGCGGAAAGACCACCTTGCTTCATCTGGTGGCGGGAAACCTGCCCCTGCAGGGCGGTTCGATCACGGGAATCCCTCCGGGAGGGATATCTTATTTGTTTCAGGAGCCCCGGCTTCTTCCGTGGAAAACCCTGCAAAAAAATCTGGACCTGGTTTTGAAAAACAGCCACCTTCCGATGGACAGGGAAAAGATAATCGCAGAAACCCTGTCCCTGGTGGAGCTGGAACCTTTTGCCGGGTATTATCCCCACCAGCTCAGCGGCGGGATGCGGCAGCGGGGAGCCCTGGCCCGGGCCTTCGCCTTTCCTGCGGAGCTGCTTCTCATGGATGAACCCTTTCAGGCCCTGGACCCGGCCCTCAAACTGAGCCTCATGGAGGATTTCCGGCGTCTCTGGGAGCGGGACCGGCGAACCACCCTGCTGGTGACCCACAATATTCAGGAAGCCACCCTGTTGGGAGACCATATCCTGGTTCTCTCAAAACCGCCCACACGGCTCATCACCGCCGTGGAAAACCCCGTGAGCCCCGGAGATCGGCAGCCCTACGGAGAGGGTGTACTCGCCTTGGAGCGGAAGCTCTACCTGACCCTCATGGAAGGCCGGAATATGGATCCCCCTCCCGGCCCGACCCGGCGGAAAAACAGTTAGGCGCGCATTTTTTCGTGAAGTTCCCGGGTGTAGTTATTCATCCGTGAGGCCACGGCG
>CAYYNJ010000210.1:0-5705 GCA_964472775.1 uncultured Spirochaetaceae bacterium | reverse complement strand
GACGGACAAAATGGTCCACCTGGTACACATCATCGATGTTGAGGGAGCCGATATTGACAATTTTCATAAAGAATCTCCTGTGAAAAAGAGGTCTCCGCCGCCAGCCCGGGGAGAGGGGGGTGTATTTCTTCCCGCTTTTGGCTATTATACCGAAAGAACCAGAGGGGGCCAACATGAAAAATCTGCAGCCTGGGGAAATCATTTCCGGCTTTGAATACATTTCCACCGATATCCTTGACGAGTATCAGGGAGAAGGGCGGACCTTTCGGCACACCGCCACGGGGTGTGAGGTGTTTCACCTCTTCCGTGAAGATCCCGAGAATCTCGTTGCCTTCGTTTTTAAGACCCCGCCGGAGGATAATACCGGGGTGGCCCATATCTTAGAGCATGCGGTTCTCTCCGGGTCCCGCCGTTATCCCGTGAAGGACCCCTTTCAGTCCATGATGAAGGGCAGCATGAACACCTTCATGAACGCCATGACCTACCCGGATAAAACGGTTTTTCCCGCCGCCAGCCCCGTGGAGAAGGATTATTTCAACCTTCTTCGGGTCTACGCCGATGCGGTCTTTTTCCCCCTGCTGAAAAAAGAGATTTTCCAGCAGGAGGGGCACCGTTTTATCGGCGAGGGCGGCAGCCTGGCCGGCGATCTGCTGACCTTGCTGTGCGCGATCAGCTTCGCCGCCCATTTCATCGCGCTGGAATGGGCGGTGCGGCGAGCCAAGGCCAACCAGCTGCTCTTCCTGCAGATGGCGGTGACCACCCGTCTACAACGAAATGAAGGGAGCCTACAGCTCCCACGATACCTTGGTGGGGGAGTATTCCTACCGGTTTCTGTTCCCCGATTCCCCCTATCAGTACGATTCGGGGGGAGAACCCCTGGCCATCCCCGACCTGTCCTACCAGCAGTTTGTCGATTTTCACCGGCGCTATTACCACCCCGGCAACTGCCGGATCTTTCTCTACGGGGATATCCCCACGGAGAAACAGCTGTCGCTTCTGCAGGAGGAGTTTTTGGACGGATTTCCCCGGGGGGCGGCGGCTCCGGACATCGAAGTGACTCCCCGGTGGGAGGAACCCCGGCTCTTTCAGATCACCAGTCCCATGGGGGGCGATGAAGAGGGGGACGAAGTGTCCGGCGGTACCGTCACGATAAACTGGAAGGGCATGCCTCTGACGGATCCGGTGAACCTCCTGGCCATGGAGGTTCTTTCGGAAATGCTCCTCGGCAACGTGGGTTCGCCCCTCTACAAAGCGGTGGCGGAATCGGGCCTGGGGGAAGATGTCTCTCCGGTGAGCGGCCTTGATTCGGAACTGCGGGAGAGTGTTTTTACCATCGGCATCCGCGGTGCCGGAGCCGAAGCGGTTTCCGCCTTTGAAGAGCTGGTTTTAGGGACCCTGAGGGAATTGGCCGAGGAGGGAATTCCCGAGAATCTTCTCAAGGGGGCTCTTCACCAGGTGGAATTCCGGAACCGGGAGATCCGCGGCGGGATCCCCTTCGGGCTTCGACTCATGGACAAAACCCTGCGGGGCTGGCTCCACGGGTACGACCCCACCACCCCCCTGCGGTTCAGCGCCACCCTGGAGAACCTCAAGGCGGCGATGAAGGACCGTCCCCGGTTCTTCGAGGATCTGATAAAGCGTGAATTCCTGGAGAATCCCCACCGGGCCACGGTGGTGATTCTTCCCGACCCCGAACATCTGACCCGGGAGGAGGCCCTTTTAGCCCAGAGGCTCAACCGGTTTAAAGCGTCCTTGACCAGTGACGATCTTCAGAAGCTCCGGGAAGAGCAGCTGAACTTCGAAGCCTACCAAGCCGCCCCGGAAGATCCTGCGGCGGAAGCATCGATTCCCTGCCTGCACCGGGAAGACCTTCCCACCGATATCAGCGTCATCGAGACGGTTCGGAAAGAAGCGGCGGGCCGGCCTCTCTACAGCCACGACCTTTTTACCAACGGAATGGTCTATGTGGACCTGGCCTTCGATGTACGGGGCCTTTCGGATGAGGAGACCCTGCTGCTGCCTCTGTTCAGCCGTATTCTCTGCACCGCCGGGCTTCCCGGCATTCCTTATCACCAGGTGGCCCACCTGCTCTCCCAGGTGTCCGGCGGCCTCTACACCTTCTTGGAAACCAGCCTGGTTCTCAATCAGCCCGGCCAGAGCCGGGAGCTTCTTTTCTTCCGGATCAAGGCGCTGGATAAGGATTTGGAGCCGGCGGTGGATTTGATGGAAAGGCTCCTTCTCACGGGAACTCTTTCGGATCCTGTACGGATTAAGGACCTTCTGTTAGAACAGCGGAACGATTTTAAGTCCTCTCTGCTGCCCAGCGGCCACTCCCTGGCGGCCTTGCGGGGAGCGGCTAAACTTTCTCCCGTCCAAGCACGGGAAGAGCAGTGGCGGGGAATCAGCCAGTATCTCTTCCTCTGTGAAGAGGCGAAAAAATTGGGCTCCCCCGGCGGGGTTGAACGGATAGGGACGGTGCTTGAAGAGATCCGCCGGAAGGTTCTCACCCGGGACCGGCTGCTCCTGAATGTAACCGCCCAAGGCACGGCCCTGGAGGCGGCGGAAGCCCGGATGGCTGCTTTGGCCGAACGGTTTCTTCCGGGCAAACCCGCCGAACCCCGAGACCTTCCCGTACTTTCGTCACGGGGCGAGATTCTGGTGGTGCCGTCCTCGGTGGGCTACGCCTGCCGGGTCCTTCCTGCCTCCCTGGCGGGATCCCTGGGGCATTCACGGGAAATTTTACTGGGGCACCTGCTGAAGACCAACTTCCTTTGGGAGGAGGTGAGGATGAAAGGGGGGGCCTACGGAGTTTCCTCCTCCGCCAACGGCGCCGAGGGTATCTATTCTTTTACATCCTACCGGGATCCCGACCCCTCCCGGACCTTCGGTGTGTTCCGCCAGAGCCTGGAGATGATGAGCCGTCAGGGCCTTTCCCGGGAGAACCTGGATAAATCGGTCATCGGCATCGTGGGCAAGGATGCCCGGCCTTTAAGCCCCGGTGAAAAGAGCATGATGGGGTTCCGTCGTGATCTTTACGGCATCGACGATGATTTACGCCGGAAAAACCGTCATCAGATCCTGGAGGTTTCCCCCGACGACATCCGAAGAACCGCCCAAAGGCTCCTGGAAGACTGGGATAGGGGAATATCGGTGCTTTTAGCCGGTCCCGACTTGGCCGATGCGGCCATGAAGACCCACCCCGACCTGATATCGAGGCTGGAAATCCCCCTTTAAGATCCTTTTTCGGTAAATTGGTCTTGCCCCGGGGGCGGTCTCTTGAAAATCCCCGGGGAATATATTACCCTTCCACCAGTTTCCCTCAGCTTTTCCCCGGTGTTTCAGTTAAAAACCCCATAACGAACGAGAAGAGAGAGTGCCGTTTGAATAGGAAGGATAGTTTACTGTTATCTGTTATTTCTCTGTCCCGGGAGTGGATGGGGGGACGGGGTCATGCCCTGTCGCCCCGTGTCAAGCTCCGGGGCATCGGTGTGCCCGACGGAGAATACTATCTGCAGATAACCCGGATCAGCGACGTGAACTTGATGATTCAGGAGTTCGTTCTTAATCGGGACGGGGAAAACCAGCTATTCCGCATCTGGACTCTGAAGAAAGAGCGGCAGTGGGAAGTGGTGAGCCTGGAGAAAAACAAAAAACATGTTTATCTGCGGGATTACGTGGTGGAACTGGAAGACCTTTTCCGCCGGATGACCCTGCTTCAGCGGATCATGTCGGTGCCGGGTTTTTATTACAGCGATGAACGGCACAGGGTGGAGGAGGAGCTGGAACTTCCTCCGGTGCCCCTGAAAAGGCGGGGGCCTGCGGCGCTTCTCAAGTGGATTCAGGATTTCTCCCTGCGTCCTGCCGTGTTTGTTCCCATCATCAGCGGATCTCTCCTGGTTCTGGCTGCGGTGGCCGGGGCCTATGTGATCAACCTCAACAAGATTAAAGGAGAGATCGACGGGAGTATCGATGAATACATCAGTCAGGTGCAGACCCAGCTGAAAACATTAGACAGTTTCCGGGCGGAAGCCCAGGTTGACCTGGAGGTGCTCAAGGGGAACCTGGCCCAGGAGCAGACGGACTTCGATTTCAACCGGCATAACGCCTACGTTAACGTCTTGAGGCTTTCCGAAGAGCTCACCAAGTATCTTCCCGCCCGTAAAGAGGCGTATCGCCTGATCGCCGATAATATCAAGGATTCCATCTCCTACGGAGAAATTATCTACGAGATGTCACGGCTCCCTTCGGCGGAATATCAAGCCCGGATTTTCTTGGCCACGGACCGGCAGAAGGTTGTTCCCCTGGGCCGGTTTAACCCGGTTTTTAAAGGGATGGTCTACCCCGTCGAGGTGGAAACCGAAGAAAACAACGGCCTGGGATTCCGGATCACCGACGGGTATATGGAGTCACGGGAAGATCCCCTGGGATCGGGGGGGATGGCGCCCCATTTTGCCGTGGATATCATCAATGTGGCCAATATATCTCTGATCAATTATGCCGGAGAGATTGTCCGGGACGGTAATCCTTCGGGCAAGGTCGTGGCGGTTCAGGAGGGGATGATCCTGGAAACCGGTGTTGACGACCGGTACGGCTGGCATATTGAAGTGGAGCATCCTCTCACGGCGGAGGTAAAGAGGGCTTATCCCAGTGCCACCGCCTGGAGTACCTACTACGCTCACCTACTGGAAGAGCCCGCCTTCTCCTCCGGTCAATGGGTAACCCAGCGTCAGGTTTTAGGGGACATCGGGAATACCGGCAGCTCCACCGGTCCTCATCTCCATTTTGAAGTACGGGTTTACCGATCTAAGGGCGCCTACTTCTCCGAGGACGGCCGGCGGTTCGATAAAATCAACCCCTATCCCCTGGAAGGATAGGAAAGAACTTTTCCCGTCACCCCGAATCTTCTTCTCAGATCTTTTGAAAATCGTTATCTTTAAGAAGGACACAAAACCACTTTTTGCAACGCGGAGGACGGCATGCTGTTTTTTGACCCCCTGTATATGATGATCATCATGGTTACCCTGGTCTTGTCGGGAGGAGCTTCCCTGATGGTTAAAAGCCAGTTCAGCCAGGGCCAGAAGGTGTGGCTCTCGTCGGGACTCACCGGGGCCCAAGTAGCCCAGAAGGTTCTTCTGAGTGCGGATATCAGGGATGTAAAGATTATTCAGAACCCCGGCATCCTTTCGGATCATTACAACCCCTTAACCAAAACCCTGGCTCTTAGCCGGGATGTTTACACCGGCCGGAACGCCTCCGCCGCCGGGGTGGCGGCCCATGAGGCGGGGCACGCCCTGCAGCACGCCCGAGGCTACATCCCCCTGGGATTCCGCAGCGCCATCGTTCCCGCCGCTAATCTGGGGAGCCGGTTGGGGCCTTGGATCGTGATCGCCGGCATCCTGATGGGGGCGGCCCAGGGAGAAGGATTAGGCCGGACCCTGGCGCTTTTCGGGGTTATTCTTTTTGGGGCTTCCACCCTGTTTACGATTGTTACCCTGCCGGTGGAGTTTAATGCGTCGGCCCGGGCGAAAAAACAGCTCCAGGCCCTGGGGATCCTCAGGACTCCCCAGGAGGGCCGTGCGGTTTCCGGGGTCCTCACCGCTGCGGGGCTGACCTACCTGGCCGCGGCGGTTTCGTAGCTGCTGCTGCTGCTCTACTGGGCTTCCCGGGCGGGCTTGCTGGGGGGGAGAAGCAGGGATTCCTTCTGT
>CAYYNJ010000209.1:1052-5732 GCA_964472775.1 uncultured Spirochaetaceae bacterium | reverse complement strand
TCAAGATGCCCGGCCCCCACCAGGGGCAAAATGCCACCTTGGCTGCCCTGGGGCTGAAAACCCTCTTTACCGGTGATGATGCCTTCTCTGAAACAGAGCTGGCGGAAAGCTTTGCCGAAACCTCCCTGCCGGGCCGGATGGAAAGCCTCTTCAAGGAAGAGACAAGCTGGTTTCTCGACGGAGCCCACACCACCCAATCCATGGGTCTGACGGTACAAACCTTTACCGCCCTGAACGGCCCCGGAGGAATCCTGATCTTCGGCACCGCCAAGGGAAAGCCGGTCCCCGATTTGGTTCGGGAGATTCTTCCCTACTTTTCAACCGTCATCGTCAGCCGGGCGGGAACCTTTAAACCCGAAGATCCGGAGAAGGTATTCGCCCAGGTGGGTGAAACCGTCAAGGCCCTGGTCCATCACCCCGAGCCGGATCAGAGCTGGCAAATCCCCGCCCTGGAGCTGATTCCCGAACCTGAAGCCGCCTACCTGAGGGCGTTGGAACTGAGCGGAGGCAAACTCCCGGTCCTGGTGGCAGGGTCCTTCTACATGGTGGCGGCCATTCGCCGGCACCTCCTGGCGCCCGAGGGCGTATCATGTTCGTGATATACCGGGGAGGATTACCCCGCTTACAAGGAGTCGGCCCATGTTATCCGAGAGGATGAGAGAGTTAAAACCCTACACCCCCGGGGAGCAGCCCCGGGACCGGTCTTACGTAAAGCTGAATACCAATGAAAATCCTTACCCTCCGACGCCCCGGATCCGGGATTTCCTTCAGACCTTTGACCCTGAAACCCTGAGGCTCTACCCCGATCCGGAAAGCCTGGACCTCAAGAAAGCGATAGCCGCCGCGGCGGGCCTTCAGCCTGACCAGGTTCTGGCGGGAAACGGTTCCGATGAAGTACTTTCCTTCGCCTACTATGCCTTCTTCGACGGCTCCCGGGGGCCCCTGCTTTTTCCTCAGTTCAGCTATACCTTCTATCCGGTCTACGCGGATTTTTACGGAATTCCCTTCGAACGGGTGGCCATGAAAAGGGATTTTTCCATCAATCTCGAGGAATTCCTGGAGAAACCGATCTGCGGTGCCATCCTGCCCAATCCCAACGCCCCCACCGGAATGGCCCTTTCCCGAAAGGACCTGGATGCTTTCATCCAAAGATTTCCTTCCGACCGGGTAATCATCATCGATGAAGCCTACGTCTCCTTCGGGGGCGAAACGGTGGCACCCCTGATAGACAAGTATCCCAACCTTCTGGTGGTCAGGACCCTCTCTAAGGACTTCTCTCTGGCGGGGATCCGGCTCGGATACGCCCTGGGGCAGAAACCCTTGATCGATGCTGTGGCGGCGGTAAAAAACTCCTTCAACTCCTACCCCGTGGACACCCTGGCATCCAACATCGCCCTCCTGGCCTTGGAAGACCGGGAGTACTACGCCGAACTGAGCCGGAAGATTCAAACCACCCGGGAGGTTTTCACCCGGACCCTGGATGAAATGGGGTGGGAAACCCTGCCGTCCCGGGCCAACTTTGTTTTTACCCGGAAGAAGGGCTTACCCGGAGAAGAGGTCTACCGGGAACTAAGAAACCGGGGGTTTCTGGTTCGGTATTTTAAGCTCCCCGGTATCGAGGAGTTTGTCCGTATCACCATCGGGACCGATGACCAGATGAAGGCCCTATCACAGGCCATGGGTAATCTGGCGGTAAAAAACCCGCAGGAACCGGAGCGGTGAAAACCTACCTAAACGGGCGGCTGCGGGTAACCCATGGAGACATAACGGCCTGCCGGACCGATGCCATCGTCAACGCCGCCAACTCGAGCCTCTACGGCGGCGGCGGGGTGGACGGTGCCATCCACCGGGCCGGCGGCCCCGCCATCCTGGAAGAGTGCCGCCGCATCCGGGAAGAAGACCTCCCCCAAGGACTTCCCGCCGGCAAAGCGGTGATAACCGGACCGGGCCGCCTGCCCTGCCGCCGGGTGATTCACACCGTGGGCCCGGTCTGGCACGGCGGCGGCCGGGGAGAACCGGAGCTCCTGGCCGAGGCCTACCGCAGCAGCCTGGATCTGGCGGCGGCGGCGGGGCTGGAAACGGTGGCCTTTCCCGCAATTTCCACCGGGGTCTATGGGTTTCCCAAAGATAAAGCCGCCGGCATCGTTTTTGAAACCCTCCGGGCGTATATGAATAGCCACCCCCTTCCCCGGAGGGTGGACCTTGTCTTCTTCAGTCCCGGGGACGAAGAGCTTTTTATCCGGTCCGTTAAGGCCGATCCCGATCCGGACCGGAAAGACTGATAACCCCGCCGCCCCGAAAGGAAAAATATGTCGCTTAACTGGATAGAGATAGATCAGGTCCTCGCCGAATTGCCCCTGGAAAACAGCCACATCCAAAAAATCAAACAGCCCGACTTCCACACCCTGATTTTGGAAATCTATCACCCCGGCCACCGGTTTAAACTTCTTATCTCCTTAACCCAGGGAAAAACCCGGCTTCACCGGACCGATTCACCGCCCCGGACCGACGGCCCTCTGCAGCGGTTCGCCCAGTTTCTCCGGTCCCGCATCCAGGGGGGAAGAATCGTCCAGGCCGCCCAGCTGGGGCAGGAACGAATCGTTCTTCTTACGGTACAACGGGCGGGAGAGGTAACCCGGATATACATCCGCCTCTGGGGAGGCGCCTCCAACATCCTGGCCACCGATGACCAAGGGGTCATCCTGGATTGTTTCTACCGCCGTCCCCGGCGGGGAGAGGTCTCGGGAGGCCGATTTGACCCCAAGGATCTGGCCCAGCCGCCCCGGACCGGCGGCCCGGCCTTTGTCTCCCGGTTCGACCCGGTCCAGGGAAGCATCAACACCCAGGTGGAGACCCACTACACCCGGCTCCTGGACGGAGAAGAGCTGGCCCTGCTGACCCAGAGGGTGCAGCGGCTCCTGAATAGCCGGGAAGGAGCCCTGCGAAAAAGCCTTCAGGCTTCCCGGGAACGGCAGCAGAAGTACGAGAATCCCGAAGGGTACAAAGAGTTCGGGGACCTTCTTATGACCAACCTCTATAAGATCGAGAAGGGGGCCCGGTGGGTCACGGTGGAAGACTATTACAACGATAACCGGGAGGTGAGGATCGAGCTGGATCCTACCCTTTCGCCGGAAAAGAACGCCGAGGCCTACTACAAGAGAGCCGCCAAAGCCCGGGGAGGCACCGAAAGGGTGGAAGAAGAGACCGCCAACATCACCTCCCAGCTGGCCGCCCTGGAGGAACAGCGGAAAGTCTTGCTGGAAAATCCGGAGCTAGAAATTCTGAGAGAATTTCTCTCCGCCCTGCCGGCCAAACAGGAGGCCAGGTCTTCCGAGAAGATTCCGGGGCTCCAGTTCCGCTCCCGGGGGTTCACCATCTATGTGGGACGCACCGCCAAAGAGAACGATACCCTGCTGCGCCGCCACGTCCGGGGGAACGACACGTGGCTCCACGCCCGGGATTACCCCGGCGCCTACGTCTTCATCCGGGCCCTGCCGGGAAAATCCATTCCCCTGGAGGTCCTCTTGGACGCGGGAAATCTGGCCCTCTTCTATTCCAAGGCCCGGTCCGGAGGCCGGGGGGAGCTCTACTACACCCAGGTGAAGTATCTCCGCCGGGCCAAGGACGGCCCCCTGGGACTGGTGCTGCCCACCCAGGAGAAGAATCTGTCCATCGTCCTGGAGGAACAGAGGCTCCACCGGCTGCAGAATCCCGGGGAGGCCGGTTAAGGACCGCCGGCTTTCCCCGCCGGGCTTGGCGAACCTCGGGGTTTTGCGCATAATGAGTTTATGAACCTGATACCGCCCCTGGCCGACGAGATCTTCTATCCCTCCGATCCGACGGCCCTCACCAATCTGATCGACCCCCTCCTGGAAAAAGCCGGCTTACCCGGGCCCGGGGAACTCCCCCTGGGTATTGTCACCCCCCACGGGGCCTACGAATTTACCGGTGAACTCATGGCACGGGCCTACGGGAGGGTGAGACACCTCAAACCGGCATGGATCCTCCTGGCCGCACCGGTGCATCTGGACCAGGAACCGGGGTTCATTCTCCCCCGGGAGGATGGGTTTTATACGCCCCTGGGGGAGGTACCGATCCATCGGGAGGGAAGAGACATCCTGAAGGAAGAACCGGGCTTCTCTGTTTCCCCCGAGCCCTATAAGGAAGAACCGGCCCTGGAGCTTCAGCTGCCCTTCCTGTACCGGCTCTTCCCCGGTGTTCCGGTGCTGCCCCTCTATGCGGCAGGGAGGGGACGGAAGTGGGAAAAGGCTTTGGCCCGGGGCCTGGGAAAGATGGAAAGACCGCCCCTGACGGTGATCACCTCGAATCTATCCCCCTACGAAATACCCCGGCTCAGCGAAGCCAAGGCGCGGCAGTTTCTTGACGCGGTGGGCGGTTCTGATTTTGATCCGCGCACCTACCCGCAAGAACTTTACCGTCCCTGCGGACTGCCCCTTATGGCGGGGATATGGGAATTCTGGGGCGGGGCGGTCAGGATGGATCTGATCGACTGGGCCTGCGACCGGCCGCAGCGGGAGGAAAACCAGAAATGTGCTTTTTACGGGGCCTTCACCCTGAACGCCCCTGGTTAAGGAGAAATGTATGGAAATTACCGGGGATCAGAAAAAAACCTTACCGTCTCGAGCGCCAGGTACGGATTCACTGCCGTGGCACCGTATC
>CAYYNJ010000209.1:0-1042 GCA_964472775.1 uncultured Spirochaetaceae bacterium | reverse complement strand
ATCAAAAGTGCGAACTGGCTGTGGCCCGGGGCGTGATCAGGAGATCCCTTACGGGAGAACCCTTAACCCTTCCGCCCCAGGAAGGACTCTTCGCCGCCCCCTGCGGCGCCTTCGTCACCCTCCACGAGCAAGGCAGCCTCCGGGGCTGTATCGGTCATATAACGGCCCGCCGCCCCCTGCTGGAGACGATCCAGGAAATGGCTCAAGCCGCCGCCTTCCGGGATCCCCGGTTCCCTCCCCTGCAGCCCCGGGAGCTGGATCAGGTGGATGTGGAAATATCGGTTCTTTCTCCCTTGAAAAAGCTGGACCGCCCCGAAGACCTCATTCCCGGGGTACACGGCCTCTACATCACCCGGGGCGGCCGCTCCGGGGTTCTCTTGCCCCAGGTGGCCACCGAACAGGGATGGGACAGAGACACCTTCCTGAACCACACCTGCCTTAAGGCCGGACTGCCCGGGGGATGCTGGAAGGATCCCGATACACTGCTGGAAGTTTTTACCGCCCAGGTTTTTGGAGAAAAAGATGATATCTAATACCGATGCCTCAGGAAGCCCCTGGATCACCATGAATCACCAGGGCAGCCTCCTCCTGGCAGCCCCCCTGCCGGAGGGCCTGAGGCCCCTGAATCTTAAAGCCCTGGCCCCTTCAGGGGAGAAACTGCTTTGGTATTACCAGGGAGAACTACGGTACCTGCCCGTGGAAGGGTGGCGCCGGATTGACGAAACCACCTATCTCATTCTGCCCCTCTTCGAGGGCCAATCCGCCGCCCCCCTTTCTCCTTTTCCCGGAGAGCAGGAAAGAACGGCCCTGATGGACGCCCTGGGAGCCCTGGAAGAGACGGCCCTCGGGAAGACTCCCCAGGCGGAAGATCCCTTTCTGAAGGAGCTTTTAAGCAGTCCCCTCCTGCCCGGGGGGATTCTTTTTCCTGAACCCGGGGGGGTGGCCTTTCTGAGACCCCGTTTCGCCTCCTCCTTTCTCGGCTTAACCGGCCGAACCGAGGGATCCTGGGATCTTTCCTCCCCCCAGCTGCCCCCGGCGGGAC
>CAYYNJ010000208.1:5450-5738 GCA_964472775.1 uncultured Spirochaetaceae bacterium | reverse complement strand
GGGCCTTTTTGGGCTGGTTGCTGCGGGAGGAGGAACAGGCTCAACTCCTGGAAACCTCCCAGTTCCTCAGAATTCGAAGTTTCGGTATTGCCCAGGGTTTTTCTTCCTTAATCAAGGTAAATGAACTCAGCTTTCCCCGGTTCTATCCCCTGCTGGTGGGAAACATTCCGTCTCAGAACGAACTGACCTTTCCCGAAACCCTGCCCCGGGAGTGGGAGCGGGTGAAAAACGAAGTGATAATTCCCTGGCTGATCAGAAACGGGTCTTCCGAAGGTACCGACGAACCCT
>CAYYNJ010000208.1:1345-5420 GCA_964472775.1 uncultured Spirochaetaceae bacterium | reverse complement strand
GGGATGGTATCTTACCAATCCCAACCTGCGCCGATAAAAGCGTACTTTAAAGCCAGCGGTGGGAAAAGTCTCCCTCCTCCTCTCCGGTGGTACCCCTTTCTTCCAGGGTCAGGGGAATCTTTATTCCCAGGGGAGAGCGTTTCCCCGCCCTGCCCTGCTCCAACAACTCTAAAAGTTTTCCCGCCAGCGCCGCCGCGGATTCCCTCTCCAAGGAGAGGGCGGTCAGCCCCGGCTTCAGACTCCGGGCCAGGTCGGAGTTCTCGCAGCTGATGAAGGCGGCGTCCCCGGGAATCTCCAGCCCCGCCTCCGCCGGGGCCGCCATGGCTCCGGCGGCCACACCGTCATAGAGGGAGATGAAGGCGGAAGGAAAATCGTCCCCCCGGGGCGGGGCCAGCAGCTCCTTCATGGCCCGATGCCCTGCGGGAAAGTCAAACCCCGCCGGGACCGCGTCGTACCGGCGGGAAACCTTCAGATCATGAAACTGCATGACCCGCCGCAGGGTGAGAAAGCCGGGATCCCGGTCCAGGGGCAAGCCCCCCCCGAGATAGCCGATCCTCTCATGTCCCCGGTTCATCAGGGTTTGAACCGCCTCCTCCAGGCCCCCTTCCATGTCCCAGGCCAGGTAGGACCCGGCGTAATCCGGGGGCGGGGCGAAGCCGCCCAGATAAATCAGGGGATAGCGGGCGGATAGTTCATTCAGCAGCGAAAAGAGGCTTCCCGGAGGAGCGAAGTCCACCGCCAGGATGCCCCGGAACGGCGTCAGGATGCGGGGAAGGGCTCCGGTTTCGGATAGATGGTGGAGCTGTACATGGAGATCTCCCCCCGCCCGGGCCACCTCTTGCCCCAGGGCGGTAACCAGAGACTGGTTCACCGGGTTCCCGCCCCCGGGGGTCAGGCAGAGGTAGGGCAGCCCCTCATCCTCCAGAACCCACTGGTCCCGGGGACGCAGGAAAATGTCCCGCCCCTGGACCCGTTCTAGGAGCCCCTGCTTTCCCAGTTCCTCCAGGGCGCGGTTAATCGTCTTGATGCTGGTATCGAAGGTCCGGGCAAGATCGCGGACCGGAGGAATTTGTTCCCCCGGAAGCCACTCGCGCCGGTCCACTTTTTGCCGCATCCCCCGGGCAATGGAGAGGTATCGAAGCCCCTTTCCCGTTTCGTTGTCCATCCCGCCCCTCCTGCAAAACCGTTTGTCCTCACCAGGATACACCATCCCAAGCCGCGGGAGAAGGGATTTTCTCCGGCATCATGCGGCGCTGCCCCGGGAGACCCCGCCGTGTACTTCTTTTGTTCCCTTTTTGTTCTCCTTTTGTTTGACAAAACAGGAACCACCCTTTATGATGATCTTCGGGGAGCTGATCCCCGCTTAAACAACAATAAGAGAACTTGGGAGGCAGTGATGGCCAAAGTAGAATTGAAAGGAATCGGGAAAGTTTACCCCGGGGATGTCAGGGCGGTGGAAAACGCCAACATCACCATCGAAGACAGGGAGTTTGTGGTTCTGGTAGGACCCTCGGGCTGCGGTAAAACCACCACCCTCCGGATGGTGGCGGGCCTTGAGGATATCACCGAAGGCACCCTGGAAATCGACGGCAAGATCGTCAACGACCTGCCCCCCAAAGACCGGGACATCGCCATGGTTTTCCAGAACTATGCCCTCTACCCCCATATGACCGTTTTTGACAACATGGCCTTCGGCCTGAAGATCCGCAAGTTTCCGAAGGAAGAAATTCAGCAGCGTGTTAAAGAAGCCGCCCAGATCCTGGACATCGAAGCCCTGCTGGAACGAAAACCCAAAGCCCTTTCGGGCGGTCAGCGCCAGCGGGTTGCCGTAGGCCGGGCCCTCGTCCGGAAACACAAGGTCTTCCTCTTCGACGAACCCCTTTCCAACCTGGATGCCAAACTGCGGGTGCAGATGAGGGCGGAAATTTCCAGCCTTCACAACCGCCTGGCCGCCACCATGATCTACGTTACCCACGACCAGGTGGAAGCCATGACCATGGCCGACAAGATCGTCGTCATGAAAGACGGTCTGATTCAGCAGATCGGCAGCCCCCTGGAGCTCTACAACAACCCCGACAACCGCTTTGTGGCGGGATTCATCGGATCCCCCCCCATGAACTTCATGTCCGTGGATGTGAAGGAAGAAGGCGGCAAGCTGATCATCGACGAAGGTACCTTCAAGCTCCCCTTGAGCGATGCCGAAGCCAAACTGATGGAACCCTACAAGGGCAAACGGGTCACCTTTGGAATTCGTCCGGAAAACCTGGATTACGAGGCCGACGGCGACCGGCTCAACTGCGTGAGCGGAAAAATCGAAGTGATCGAACAGCTCGGTGAGGAGATTCACCTGATCGTGAACACCAACAACCACACCTTTGTGGCCAAGGTTCAGCCCCACCTGCAGCTTTCCATCGGTCAGGAGATCTACCTGCGGCCGAAACCCAACAAGATCTACTTCTTCGACGCCGAAACCGAGCAGGCCGTAAGAGCCTAATCGGGCTGACAAAAAATTACGACACCTAGGGGGGACGTCCGGTGTAGAACCGGGCGGCCTTTTTGTCTCCTTTTCCTGGCCTTTTGGAAGAGGAACTGATATATTCTAGATATGAAAACTATTATACTGACTTTAATCCTATCCCTCGCCTGCGGCGGGATGGCCCTTACGGCGGAGGATGGCGATCAGCCGGACGAGAAGTACTACCACGAACACGACGGCCACGTTCACGACCTCACCATGGCGCTGCTTGGATTTGACCAGGAAAAAATCACCGACCCTGCCGCCCAGTTGCGGGGACGATGGTACTTGGGCGGCTTTGAAACCAGCGACAGTGAAATGCTCAGGCTTGTTCAAGGGGGCGCCTTCGCCATCTGGCTCGACGTGGAGGAGGATTTCTTCCAAGTAAGCGTCAACGTCACCCAAACCAACAAGACCCACCAGGATCCGCCCCTGGCCTACCGGCTCTCGGAGGGTGAGATTGTGGTGGAAAACCAGGACTTTCAGATGGGACTCCAAGATGACAGACTGATCCTCACCATGCTGGGAATGGATGAAGCCTACCGCTACACCTTCATCCGCCGGAAGGAGTAAATCTTCCTTCCGGAAAAACGGCATGAAGGCACTCCTCATCCAGCCCCCCATTGAAGACTTTTATCTTTCCCCCTCCCGGGCCGCCGCCCTGGGGCTGGAATCTCTAAAGCCCCTTTTAGGGGGAGCCGGATGGACCTGGGTCTTAAGAAACTATCCCCTGGAGAATCCCCGGGGCCGGGTGAAGCCCCTGCCGAAGGAGCTGGGTCACCTGAAACCTCACCTGATCCCGGGGGAGGGGGGGCCCCTGAGTTATTTCCGCTCCTGGCACCGATTCGGCCCCGATCCCGAGGATATCGCCGCCCTGGCGGCGGCGGAGACCCCGGACCTGATCCTCATCTCTTGTTTCGCCTGGGCCTACGCCGAAGAGACCCTTTCCTTGCTGCCCCTTCTGAGGGCCGCCTGTCCCGGCAGCTTCATTCTGACGGGAGGACCGGGCGCCACGGTGATGCCCGAACCCTTCCTGAAGGCCGGAGCCCATGGGGTCCTCCGGGGCGAGGCGGAAGCGGGGCTTCCGGCTCTGCTGGAAGCCCTTGAAGGGAAACGTCCCCTCGGTACGGTGCCGAACCTGGAGGCCTCCGGTGATGCGCCCCCCCCGGGGACGCCCCTGGCTCCGGAAGGCCCTGTGGCCCCGGTGATCGGCCGGGTCAGCGGAGCCGGGGTACCGCGGTACAGCACCAGCATCAGCCGGGGCTGCCCCCGGGGATGCCTCTTCTGTTCCAACCGGCTCTGCCACGGTACGGTCTTCCGGAAGGCCTCCCCGGCGGCGGTGGAGTCAATGCTGCAGGACCGGGAGTTGCCTCCCCCCGGGACCGGGTGGCACGTCAACTTCGAAGACGACAACCTGCTGATGGACCGGAACTATTTTCTTGCCGCCCTAGAGCTGTTTCGTAAGAGATCCTCTCCTGCGGGCTTCACCTTTTCCGCCGAAAACGGCCTGGACTACACCCTGGCAGACCGGAAGCTTCTGACCACCCTGAAAGAAACGGG
>CAYYNJ010000208.1:0-1335 GCA_964472775.1 uncultured Spirochaetaceae bacterium | reverse complement strand
AACAGCACCGGTTTCTCCGGCCCGACCTTTACGAAGCCGCCGCCGCCGCGGCGGCGGACTTGGACCTGCCGGTGATTACCTACTTCATTTCGGGGCTTCCCGGCGACACCCCCGAGAGCAGCGTGGACGCCCTGATTTACCTAGGAAGGCAGCCCACCCGGACGGGAATCTCCCTCTTCTATCCCGTCCCGGGACTGGAAGGCCTGCCCTCCCCGGAGTTTTTCGGACAAACATCTCCCCGGCTCTGTGCCGGCTCCGCCGCCTGGCCCTGGGCGGGAAGCCTTACCACCGAAGAAATGATCACCGCCTTCCGGTTGAGCCGGCTGGCCAACCTCCTTAAGGATCCCCGGGGCTACGGGAAGCTCCTTGATGCGGTCGGTAAAACCCGCCGGCTCCACACCTTGGTAAAAAAAGACCGCCGCTGGACCGTCGTTCCGGTACCCCGGCAGGATGAAGCCATGGTGGAACGGTTTCTCCGGGGGACGGAGGAACCGGGGGTACCGTCCCGCGGCAGGGATTGAAGAGGACAGGCCCCCCCGACGCCGGCGGACCGGAGGAAGCCGGAAAAAAGGAGGGGAAAAGGGCCTGGAAACGGAAAGCCCGGCCCCCGGTCTCGGCCGGGGGGCCGCCCGAAAATAGCCGGATAATTGCTTGACAACCCGGGGGCGACAGGTTAGTTTGAAGGGGCATGGCCAGAACCAAGAGTCCCACCACCGACAAAAACAGGCAGCGCATCGTCAACGCCGCCACCAAACTTATCATGCTCAAGGGCGCCAGCCAGACCAGCCTTTCCGACATTGCCCGGGAAGTGGGGATCAGCAAGGGCACCCTCTACTACTACTACCCTTCAAAATCGGAACTGATCTTCGACATCACCGACCGGCACATGAGGCAGGTAACCCGGGATCTTTTGAACTGGATCAGCCATACCAGGGAGGAACTGCCGCCCCAGCGGATTCTGCAGGTGGTGTACAGCTCGCTTTTAAAGGTGGAAAAACGGGGGGTGCTGCATCTCTACCTGATTCAGGAGGCGGTGTCCTACAATCCCTCTTTGCAGCAGAGGTTCCTGGAGATCTACCGGGAATGGCAGCAGATGCTCCTGGAGGGGCTGACGGAGATTCTCGGCATCCAGGAAGATAACGAAATACTGGCGGAGCTGATTCTGGCCAGCCTGGACGGCGTGATTATTCAGAGTGTTTTAGGGCGTAAGAAGATTCCCATCGAAGAGATGACCAAGTTTCTCCTGAAAAAGGGGGGAGAAGGAAAATTTTCCGGGGATGATGCCGCCGAGGCGGAGGAAGTTTAAGCCGCTTCTACCCCTGGGGGGCCGGGGCC
>CAYYNJ010000207.1:1372-5742 GCA_964472775.1 uncultured Spirochaetaceae bacterium | reverse complement strand
CATTACGGGTATTATCATTATTAGTATTATTATTAGTATAGTTGTTATTGTCCATTGACATTGCTAAATCCATGTTCACGTATATATGAGCCACCATATTCTTCATATTCTTGCTTGGTGCGGCGGGGATTTTTTCTGAAAGGGCTCCCAGCGCTTCGGTGTACTCCCACAAAGGCAGCCCCCTCTCCCGGGCCTCCCGCAATACCTCTTGGGTATCGGGAGAATAGGCGGCGGAGTAGACCACCCCGAGGGCTTCGGCGGGTAAAAGAGATGAGGCGAATCCCGAAACCACCTTGATATTCAGGTCCTCCAGGATCTCATCGGTATAAAACCGCTCTTCCACATCACACCCTTCCACCCGGGCTCCCCGGAAGAGAAGAATCTCCGCTAAGGCGGCCATGCCGGTTCCTTTAATGCCTACTAAGAAGAAGAAATAACCCTGCAGATCCGCAGGAAAAGATTGATACGACATACCCCATAGTAAGATTTTCCCCCGGTTTATGCAAGTTTGATGTCCCGGGGGCGAACCGTAACGACGAACTCCTAGAAGCGGCCGTCATGATTCATCCCGCCCGAGAGGAGACAGCCGAAGACCTAGGGTTCGGCGGCGGACTCCTCCAGATAAAGACCCTGGTTGAACGCATCCCTGTCAAAATCCCCCAGCCGGTGGCCAACCACCACCGAGGTCATCATGTCGCCGGTCACATTGGTGGCGGTGCGGAACATATCGACCAGAAAGTCCACCCCCGCCACCAGCCCCACCGCTTCCACCGGAAGACCTAGGGTGGTCAGGGTGATGATGGTAAAGGCCGTGGCGCCCATGGGCACTCCGGCGCTGCCTAGACTTGCCAGAATGGAAACCAGAACAATTAAAAAATACTGCACCAGGGAGAGGTCAATACCGAAGGCATTGGCGGCAAAAACCGCCACCATGGCGGGATAGATTCCGCCGCAGGCATCCATATTCATGACCGCACCGATGGGTCCCACAAAATGGGCCACCCTTTCACCGACCCTCAGCCGGTCGGTCATGGTCCGGATGGTGAGGGTGAGAGTTCCCAGGCTGGACCGGGAGGTAAACGCCACCAGCACGGCAGGAGAAGCGGCCTTTAGAAACTTGATCGGATTGACCCTGGGCAGAGCCAGAAGGAATCCCCCGTAGACCAACACCACCTGGATAATACAGGCGATGATCACTCCGGCCACGAATAAACCCAGGTCCGCCACCGCAGCCAGGCCGGTGTGGGACATCCAATAAGCCATTAACCCCGCCACACCGTAAGGCGTCAGACCGATGACAATCTTGGTAACCCGCATAATTATTCCGAGAAACGATTCCAGCCCCTTTCGGAAGGGCTCCACCTTTTCCGGATTCTTTCCCGTTTCGATGACCGCCGCCACCCCCACGAAGAGGGCGAAAACAACCAAGGGTATTATCTCCATTTTTGAAGCCGAGGCCACGGGATTTGAGGGAATAAAACCCCGCAGCCGGGCGAAGAGACCCACAATATCTTCCGGTTCCCGGGCGGAGAGTCCCAGGGTGGTAACCCCTTTCCCGACCCTCAACAGCTGAGCCACGGCTAAGCCGATAAGGCTTGCCAGGGTGGCGGTGATGAGGAATATTCCGATGGTTCGGCCTCCCAGCTCTTTCAACTCCCGGGCGCTGCTGAGCTTCATGAGGCCGGCGATGATGCTGGCGGGAACCAGCGGGATAATCAACATGCGCAATAGATCGACATACCCGTACCCTACCAGGGAATACCACTTTCTAACCTCCGCCCCGGTTTCGGCGGAACCGAATCGGTAAAGGGCCAGTCCTAAAACCATCCCTAATACCATGGCGGTGAAAACCCGAAGGGAGAAATTCCACCTTCTCCCCCTTTTAAGAAATCCTAAAAGAACCAACAGGACCACCAGCAACGCCGACCAGAAAAAAACAGCCATGGAATCCCCCTCTCACAATTTGTCCATTTACTTTATCGGATTAAATATTATTATATTAGTCAACAATGTCAATGGGTTTTGTTGACTATAATGGTTGCATTAATTATCATCTTGGGAATAAGAGGAATCATCATGATGACCGTTTCCACTAAAGGCATCTACGGGATGTTGGCCATGGTAGAACTGGCCAAAAGTTATCACCAGGGCACGCGGCAGATCAAGGAAATTGCGGAGACCCACGGCATACCGCAGCATTATCTCGAGCAGATCATGGTGATTCTGAAAAAGGCGGGGTTGATAGAAAGTTTCCGGGGGGCCCAGGGGGGCTACGCCCTGGCCAAGGACCCATCACGGATACGTCTTTACGATATTTTATGGCACCTTGAAGGAAAACTGGCAGTAATTCCGGATCAGCATAGGAACAGCATCCTGGGTTTTTTTTGGGCCGATTTAGAAAAGGCTTTGAAAACCGCCCTGGAGAAAAATCTGGAAGATCTTCTCCTAGCCCAGCAGAAGAATCAGGAACAGTTCATCTACACCATCTAAACCCCGGGCGGTCTGAGAACGTCCCGATGATTTGACCGGTCAAATCATCGGCGGTTCTTGCCTGCCCGACCAATTTAATTTACTATAGCACAAACGATGATTAAACAACTGAAAAACCATGCCGCTGTTACCTGGGTCTGGAACAAACTGAAAAAGCTAACCTCGATTATTATGGGAACGATCCATGAGTTCTTCGAGGATCAGTGCCTCATCCGGGCCGCCAGCCTCTCTTTCAGCACCCTTTTAGCGGGAGTGCCCCTGATGGCCTTCTTACTGAGCCTATTTACCGCCTTCGGGGCCTTCCGCGAAGTAGTAACGGAGGTTCAGAATTTTTTTATTGATATGCTGATGCCCACCAAACAGGATGAACTCATCTTCATGATTGAGGAGTTTGTGGGAAACTCCCGGGCTCTGGGGGTGGCGGGCCTGGCGCTCTTCGCCATCACCTCCCTGAATCTGCTGAACACCATAACGGTAAACCTCAATGCCCTCTGGACCAGCCGCTACCGGGCCAACTTTCTGAGAAAATTCACCACCTACACCTCGGTTTTGATTTTCGGAACCCTGCTCATTTCCGCCAGCTTCACCCTCCGCTCTTTCATGGCACCGCTTTTTTCGCCCCTGCAGCACCCGGTCTGGTCGGTCATCCTTTTGATCACCCCGACCCTGCTGATGTTTGTCACCTTTCTCCTGCTCATCCTCCTGGTCCCCTCCGCCAAGGTGCGGCCCCGGTACGCCCTCATCGGCTCCGCGGTGGGAACGGCTTTCTGGGAACTGGCCAAGATCGCCTTCGTGGAAGGCACCAACTACGTCATCCGGGCCTCCATCATGTACGGCTCCATGGCGGCGGTGATTATTTTTCTCTTCTGGCTTTATATCGTATGGATCATCATTTTGGCCGCCTCGGAACTCACCTACACCCTGCAGAACCGTCTCAGGCCTTGGTCGGGAATCCCCGTGCAGCACATGGCGCCCTCGGGCCGTGTTTTTGTGGGCTTAAAACTTTTTTTCCTCATTGCCGAGGAGTTTCACCATCGGCGGCCGCCGCTCTCCACGGGGCAGCTGGCGGGGCGCCTGGGCATCTCTCTTCAGGATGCCGAATACCTGTGCAGCCTCTTTCTTGATGCGGGATTCCTTCACGAGGTGGAGAAAGATGAGACCACCTTTGTCCCCGCCTGCTCTCCCGAGGCCCTGCGGATGGGGGACCTGGTTGAAATCCTCATCGGCGGGTGGCCCGGACACATTCCTGCGGACGAACCTGTACTGCCCCTGTTAAACCGGGTAAAAGAGGGACTTCATGATGCCATGGGGGAAACCACCCTGGGTGATCTTCTTAAAGACGTTCCGGGGGCAATAAAAAAACCTTCGAAACAGTAAACCGCCGGGGGTTCATGATTTCGAAGGTTCTGGGGGGCGGAGGATCCGCCGTTTCCGGTTGTTAAAGAGCCGCGACGGCTTCCTGCATCTTGCCGTGAGCAAGAGCGGCCTTGCACTGCTTACAGATCATATACTTCTTTTCATTGATCTCTTTTTCGTAGACCACTTTAATACCGGTTCTTTTACAAACAGGACAAGTTCCCCTGCCGCTTTTGACAAGCTCCCTGACCCCGAAACCTCTATGCGCTTTAGACATTCTGCACTCCTTAAATTCAGCAAAAACAACCCCTCGGGGGGTCTGGCGGTCCCAATATAGACCGGCGGGGATAAAATGTCAATCCCCCCCGGCGAGGCTATGGGCTATCGCGGCGGCGCAGCGCTGCCCGGAAAGCTTCATCAGCCGGGAGATGCCCCGTCCCGCCTCCGCAGAACCTACCCTGTCCGATATGAGCCTTATCATGAGAAACGGCACGGAAAAGAGACCCGCCGCAAAGGCGGCGCTG
>CAYYNJ010000207.1:0-1362 GCA_964472775.1 uncultured Spirochaetaceae bacterium | reverse complement strand
TGGCCCCCTCCATCTCCACCGCGTCTCCTCCCAGGGCTCCAAGGCCGGGGTCCGGGGCCGTCACCAGGGTGTCGCCGGTGAGAATCCGGCCGGTCCTCATCTTGTAACCCTTGGGATGATACGAAAGGCCCGCTTCAAAGAGATCTGGATCGGCGGTAAAAAGCCGTTCCCCGCGTCCCGGCATCTGGCCGACAGGGATTCCCAGAGAGGGCATATGAATATCATGATGAAGGCAGTCCCGGACCAGAAGGAGGTCGCCGGTCCGGTAATCCCGGTTCAAGGCGCCGGCAATACCGGCAAAAAAAACCGCCTCCGGGGAGAACTGCCGCAGGTAAAGACCCGTCATCAGGGCCGCCTGAGTTTTCCCCGCCCCGGTGACCCCCCAAACGGCGTCTTTCCCCGCTACCCGTCCTTGCCGGCAGGGATATCCCGGCAGCAACGGCGTAAGTTCAGCCTCCGTCCCCGACAAGAGACCCTCCATCTCTTTTTCCAGGGCCGTCAGGATAAGGACCATGATAAATCCCCCCGGCGGTCCGGGCGGTTAGTCGTCGCCCAACACATCAAGCTCCCCTTTCACCCGCTTAATTTCGTCCTTCCGGTCCGAAAGCTCCTGCTGAAGCTTCTTGAGGTGGTCCTCCATCCGGATTTTCTCGGCTTCCAGCTTTTTCAGGGTCCCCTGAAGTTCCAGCCGTTTCCGGGCCCGCTCCAGCCGGGCCAGCTCTTCCTGATTGGCCTGTTCTTCCCGGGAGAGGATGTTTTCACGGTCCCGCAGCTCCTGGGAAATGAGCCCCAGGCCGTCCTCCAGGGCCGCCACGGTTTCACCTAACCCGACCAGCTGCTGCCGCCGGTCCTGTTCTTTATCTTCCCTCTCTTTTTCCAGATCGCCCACTCGCTTCCGGGAGTTTTTGAGGGCATCACGGCGGCGAAGCTCTTCCATCAGTTCCTTGATCCGGGCTTCTCCCTTGGCCAGACTGTTTTCCAGCACCTCGGCGCTGTTTTTCCCCTGAAGAAAGGGGGTGTAGGCGCGGTTGAGGGATTCAATATTTTCATAAGCCAGGTCGCTTTTCTGAGAAAGCAGCTCTCCCGCCCGCTGGTATGCCTTGGCCACACTCCGCAGCCCCATGGATTGGTTGCTCTTTAGATAGACCTCTCTGCTGCGGTGGGCCAATTTCTTAAAAAAGGAATTTCCCGACGGGGCGCCTTTCAGCTTCACCTCGTAGGTATTGATCTTATCTTTCTGCTCCACGATGGGAGCGAAGATTTCCTCCAGCCCCTCCCCGGTCAGTTCTCCGTCGCGGAAAGCCTGATAGGCGGCCCGGCCGATATTTTCAAATAAATCCTGGTTGTTTCTGGTCAGGTCCC
>CAYYNJ010000206.1:0-5747 GCA_964472775.1 uncultured Spirochaetaceae bacterium | reverse complement strand
TGTTTTTGACTGATAGGGAGTTAGCTCTCGTTTTTATCCACGGTGAGAAACACTAATTAAATCTTAACGCTTGGAAATCGACCTTGGCGACGCACTTCGTAGAGCAAAATACCAGCAGCGACCGACACGTTGAGCGAATCGATATGCCCCCCCATGGGAATGGACACAAAACTATCACATCCCTGGCTCACCAGCCGCCGCAGGCCTTTCCCTTCACTTCCCATAACCAAGGCGACCTTACCGGAAAGCTTGCATTTTTCCGCAGCCTCCCCTTCTGCCTGAGCTCCGTAAATCCAGAACCCCACCTGCTTGAGTTCTTCCATGGCTCTAGGGAGATTGGTCACTGTCGCCATGGGTACGTAAGCGCTGGCTCCGGCTGATGCTGATTTGACCACGGCGGTTTCGTGGGCGCTGCGCCGCTGAGGGATAACAACAAGATCAACATTAAAAAGATCGGCGGAACGAAGGATAGCCCCCAGATTCTGGGGATCGGTGATTTCATCCAGGAGTATCACCAAGGCGTCCTGACGCCGATCAAAATCTTCCAGGTATTCATGGTATTCTTTGGGACGGGTACGGACTGCGGCAGTCTCGGCTAATAGAAGGGCTCCTCTGGTCTCCTGTCCTCCCGCCCTTTTCTCTAAAGTATCCCGGCCGACCCGGCGGACAGGGAATCCTTTTTCTTGAGCCAGAGCAATGATCGCATCGATCCGGGGGGATTTTTTATAGTAGAGAAGTTCACCTGAAACAGCGGTTCCGCTTCTGAGGGTCTCTTCCATGGCATGAAATCCGGTTATCACAGTCTTTGGCATGTTATTCTCCCTCTCCAAAGGTTTTTTCCTTATCTACTACCCCGTCGAAGTCGGTATCCCTTTGATACCTCTCCACATAAATACCCTCTTTGATGAATACCCAAACATCAACCTGGCCGTCATAGTTGGTATCTATCTCACGGCGGACTAAAACATCCTGGGAATAGAAATAATGATCGTCAATCATACCGTCGCCGTTAAAATCCAAAGCTTCATACTTTTTTAACCCGCGGTTATCGTATTCTTGTATGTAATCATACTGGCCGTCTCCATCGGTGTCGGCAAAACTTTTGGTAGTTCCTTCTCCGGTGAGTGTCTCCCAGCGGTCGGGCCGTCCGTCGCCATTATCATCAAAGGTATCTGCCCCCGCAGGAAGATCCTGGGCGGACACCGAAAAACTACAGATAAGAATAATAAGCGGTATCAACCTTTTTACCATATGGGGGATGTCTCCTCATCTTGTATTTTGCTCTCGTGAAGGCCCTGGGCCCCTTTCCAGTTATCGGAGAATTCCCCGTCTGCCTTGACAACGACTCCCAAAAGAAAACCGCCCGTTGTAGAGGGCGGTTTTACTCTTACGGCTATAGTTCAGCCAAAGGAATCGGCTTGGGATTATCATCCTCTCCATTTTCTACGGCAAAATCTTTTAGAAGATCCTTGGCGCGGCTGCTGAGCTTTGTGGGAACCTGCACCACAATCTTGATGTACATGTCTCCCCGGCGGTTAGGATTATTCAACACCGGAATCCCTTCCCCGCGAAGACGGAGGACCTTGCCGGTTTGGCTTCCCGAAGGAATTTTAACCTTTATCCTTTTGTCTTCTAGGTTGTTTACATGGATGTCCGCTCCTAAGGCCGCTTGGGAGATAGAGATAGGTACGGCACAGTAGATATCTGCTCCATCCCGCTCAAAAAATTCATGGGGCTTAACATTGATGTAAACATAAAGATCACCGTAACTGCCGCCGTTGGGTCCCGCATCGCCCTGTTCGGGGATATTGATCCGCCGTCCCGATTCGATTCCCGCAGGAATGGTCACCTTAATCTTCTGCTTCTTTTTGTCCAAGCCCGTACCCGCACAGGAACGGCAAGGGTGCTCGAGCACATGCCCCTCTCCTCCGCAGGTCGAACAAGGGGAAGCGATGGAAAAGAACCCGGAACTCCGTCTTACCTGCCCCGTACCGCCACAGGTGGGGCACACCTGTTTCTGACTGCCCGCCTCAGCGCCGGAACCTTTACAAGCACTACAGACCACTTTACGGGTGTAGAGAATTTCTTTCTTGGTTCCGAAGACCGCCTCTTTGAAAGAGATTTCCAAGTTAAACCGAAGATCTGACCCCCGGCGTACCCCGGGTGATCCTCCCCGTCGGCCGCCCCGGGCGCCGCCGCCGAAAAAGGATTCAAAGATCCCCCCCATGTCCCCGAAAATATCCTCAAAATCACGAAAAACCGAGGAATAATCGTGGCCCATCCCGCCGGCGGCGCTGTCCACCCCGGCAAAACCAAATTGATCATAGGCCTGCCGCTTTTTGGGGTCACTAAGAACCTCATAAGCTTCGGTGGCCTCCTTGAACCGCTCTTCCGCTTCTTTGTCCCCGGCATTCTTGTCGGGGTGAAACTGAATAGCCAATTTGCGGTAAGCCTTCTTAATTTCATCCTGCCCCGCCCCTTTGGCGAGGCCCAACACTTCGTAGTAATCCCTTTTGGCCAAGATTTCTGCCACCCTGTTAACAAATCGAGGCTCCATCTCCGTAAATCCTATCCCTTGGGGATGGGGCCGGAAAGAGCCCAGACTCAAATTTTTATGGAAAGTCCCGGAGTCGATACAAACCGCCTCCGGGACCCATCTTATTAGTTTTTATCGTCGTCGTCGTCGACTACCTCGTAGTCCACATCCTCAACACTTCCGCTCCTGGGACCGTCCTGAGACTTTTCAGAAGCGCCCTCGTCACCCGTCCCGGCAGCCCCGGCGGCACCGGCGCCTCCATCGGGAGATCCCTGCTGAGCCTTATACATCTCTTCGGCCAGCTTGTAGGAAGCCTGCTTAAGTGCTTCAAGTTTGGTTTTCATCTGGTCGATGTCACCATCTTTCTGGGCAGCTTTAAGGTCGTTCACCGCCGCTTCGATGGCGCTCCGCTCCTCGGCAGATACCTTGTCACCGTAATCGGACAGAGCCTTCTCGGTGGAGTATACCATATTGTCGGCTTCGTTGCGGACCTCAACCTTTTCCTTCTCCTTCCGGTCTTCTTCTGCGTGGAGTTCCGCATCCTTCACCATCTTTTCGATGTCCGCCTCGGAAAGGCCTGAGGAAGATTCAATGCGGATCTTCTGTTCTTTACCGGTACCCAGATCCTTGGCGGACACGTGGACAATACCGTTGGCGTCAATATCGAAGGTCACCTCAATCTGGGGAACTCCCCGGGGCGCCGGCGGGATACCGATCAGGTCAAACTTACCCAGGGTTCGGTTCTGGGAAGCCATCTCCCTCTCACCCTGAAGAACAACGATGGAAACGGCGTTCTGGTTGTCCGCAGCGGTGGAGAAAATCTGCGATTTCCGTGTCGGGATGGTGGTGTTCCGTTCGATAAGCCGGGTGTTTACCCCGCCCAGGGTCTCAATGCCCAAAGAAAGGGGAGTCACATCGAGAAGGAGCACATCCTTCACATCCCCGCCGAGAATTCCGCCCTGGATAGCCGCACCCATGGCGACTACCTCATCGGGATTGACCCCCCGGTTGGGTTCTTTGCCGAAGAGGGCCTTTACCGCTTCCTGAACGGCGGGAATACGGGTTGACCCTCCCACCAGCAGGACCTCATCAATGTCGGAAGCGGCAAGTCCCGCATCCTTGAGGGCCTTAATACAAGGCTCTTTGGTGGCCTGAACCAGGGAATGGATCATCTGCTCGAACTTAGCCCGGGTCAAATTGGCTTGAAGGTGTTTAGGCCCCGAAGCATCGGCGGTAATGAAAGGCAGATTGATATCGGTGGACTGGGTACTAGAAAGCTCAATCTTCGCCTTCTCCGACGCCTCACGGAGCCTCTGAAGGGCCATTTTATCCTGTCCCAGGTCTATGGAATGATCCTTCTTGAACTCAGCGATAAGCCAGTCCATGATCACTTTATCAAAAGTTGTCTCCCCCCAGGGGGTTATCCCCTTGGGGGGTTTTTACTCCGAAACCCCCACCCCCCAATCCGGGGTTGGAATTTTCGAAGGTCCCCCCCCCAGGTCGTAGACGGCAATTTTTTCTTCTTTCTGGTCTTTACCAAACCCGTAAGCCAAAGAAGCGGCGGTAGGTTCGTTCACGATCCGCTTCACCTCCAGACCGGCTATTTTCCCCGCATCCTTGGTGGCTTGGCGCTGGGCATCATTGAAGTAAGCCGGCACGGTGATAACCGCTTCAGAGACGGTTTCACCCAAATAGTCCTCGGCGGTTTTTTTCATTTTCTGTAGGATGGCGGCGGAGATCTCCGGAGGAGAATACTCCTTCCCATGAAGGCTGACCCGGATATCCTTACCGGAACCTTCCACGGTTTTATACGGAACCATCCGCACCTCGTCGGGTACTTCGGAGAACTTCCGTCCCATGAACCTCTTTATCGAGTAAACTGTGTTTTCAGGGTTGGTTACCATCTGGTTCTTGGCGGGCTGCCCCACTAAACGTTCACCTTTGGCGGTGAAACCAACGATGGAAGGGGTGGTGCGCTGTCCTTCGGAGTTCTGGATTACCACAGGTTCCCCGCCCTCCATAACCGCTACACATGAGTTTGTTGTTCCTAAATCAATTCCTATGATTCTTCCCATCTCTTATCTCCTCTGTTGATTACGTCACTCAGTCTCGGCCTGGTCAGGCTCAGTCTGGGATTCATCAGCTAATTTTTTTACCGGGTTAGCCACTTTCACTTTGGAGTGGCGCAGAACCCTTTCGTGTAAAAGGTAGCCCTTCTGAAAATCTTCCAGAACTACCATTTTTTTATGTTTCACCGAGTCTTCCATGGTGATGGCTTCGTGCTTTTCCGGATCGAAGACTTCACCTTCACTCTCAAATCGCTTAAGCCCGTACTTCCTTTCCAGCAAGGATGCCATCTGCTTTTCTATCATCTCCACACCGGAATGGAAGGATTCAAAATCCTTGGACTCTCCGGAAGACTTAATGGCCCTTTCGAAGTCATCCATCACGGAAACCAGATCTAGAAGCAGGTTTGAATTGCCGTATTTAATTGAGTCTTCCTTGTCCCGGATGAGCCTTTTGCGGAAATTTTCAAAGTCGGCCTGTTTACGCAGCAGCTGTTCCTTAAGATCCCGATTCTCTTCTTCAAGTTCGGTAATCCGGTCGCTGAGGGCGTCGTTGACGACCTCCTGTTTTTCCGTCTGCTCTAAACAATCTTGGGCTTTGTCAGCGTCCCTAGAGAGAACCTCTTCCTGCTCCACCGCATCAGGGGTGGGAGTGTTTTCTTTTGACATATCTACCTGTCCTTGCTATCTCTTCGATGTTCGAAGGTAATAATTTCTGATAAAGACGGTCCCCATACAACCCTCTCGGAAGGGTGTTTTTTATAGATGCCGTAAGAGTTTAGCAGAAACTCCCGGCGGGATCGTACTGACCATAAAATACTAACCCGGGAGAGAGTTCGTCAAGCTTTTACCACATTTTTTGAATACAAGACTGATGAAAAAGCGGTCCCGTATGATGGGACCGCCTCAGGTTATTTTATAAATTACAGGATGAGCTCCACTTCTCCCCGGCTCAGCTTGGTGGTACGGGAGATCTCCTCCACGGTCCACCCCTGCCGGGCCAGTTTGGTCACCACATCCCGGGCCCCCATGGGAGAGCCCTTGCCTTGCTTAGCCAAGCCCCCTTCTTTCACCAGCGACCCCAGCAGTTTAAATTAGGGAATTAACGTGATGATTTGGTAGGTATTACAGGCGCCAGTTGTCGG
>CAYYNJ010000205.1:0-5785 GCA_964472775.1 uncultured Spirochaetaceae bacterium | reverse complement strand
CATGAGGTTCATGGTGGCTTCGCCTTTGAGGCTGTCGCCGAACTTGCCGATCAGCACCGAGGCGGGCACCTTGCCCTTACGGAAGCCTTTCATATGAACCGTTTGGGAGTATTTTTTAACCAGAGAATCAAATTCTTTCTTTACCGCATCTTTTTCCACGGTCAGGGTGAGCTTCACCGAGGAGTTTTCCTGAAGCTCTACGTTCTTGTTTGCAATCATACTATAAACCTCGTCCTATTGGGTTTGATTTTACAGAAAAAAAAATGGCGATCCGGGAGAACCCAAATCGCCATCTTGGTGAGAGCGAGAGACGGGACTTGAACCCGCGACATCCACCTTGGCAAGGTGGAGCTCTACCGCTGAGCTACTCTCGCATAAGTAAGGTCAGGGTCCTTGGAATAGCAACTCTGACCAGTCAGAATTGCGAGAGAAGGGACTTGAACCCTTACGCCCAAGGGCACCAGATCCTAAATCTGGCGTGTCTGCCAATTTCACCACTCTCGCAGTGAGCTCACTCTCCGTGAGAGTGTGGGGAGTAACCCCCTTCGAAAATCCCATTGGAATTCTCGAAGACTTTATCCGATTCTTTTTCTTCAGTCAATACCCCTTTGAGGTAGCACCGGAAAAAAGAACCGAAGGTCTTCTGTCTCCAAGGAAGACAGAAGATTTGAGCCGTGAAGGGATCGAACCTTCGACCCGCAGATTAAGAGTCTGCTGCTCTACCAGCTGAGCTAACGGCCCCTATGTTAAAACGGTGTGATACCGTTCTAAACTCTGTAAAATATCGTGTTCTTAAAGAACAATTACGCCCGGCAGGATTCGAACCTGCGACCCACGGATTCGAAGTCCGGCACTCTATCCAGCTGAGCTACGGACGCGCAGTAACAAACGCGGTTCCCGTCCCCGGTATAACCCGGTTCGTTAGGGTGGATAACGGGATTTGAACCCGCAACAGCTGGAACCACAATCCAGTGCTCTACCATTGAACTATATCCACCAAGTTAGTGGCGGACCCACCGCCGTTGCGAAAGATAAAATGCCCTATTATTACATTTTTGTCAAGGAGCCCGGGGGAGTTTTCGGAAAAAGAGCCGCTTCCCGGCTTATGTGAGGGCTCCCCGAATCAGGACGATCTGCCGTTCCCAGGGTATCTCCCGGGAGCAGAGTTCTTCGGTAAGAAGCCGGGTCAACCGGGTGAGCTCATCCTGGTTCAGCAGGGTCTTTAATTCTGCTCCGTAGCCTCCCTGAGCGGGGTCGAGCCACCGTTCCAGCGCCGCCGGGGAAAGCCGCACCTTCTCGCTGAAGGGAACAAGCTCCCGGGAGATAAGGCTGAATCCCGAATCAACCAACTCCCGGGTCAGCATCTCTTCGGTCCAGCCGGTCAAGGGCCGCCGGGAATCGTCGAAGAGGGCCGTTTCGGCGGATTCCAGGGCCGTTTTCAATGCTTCGGGGATCCGGGGACCCGCCAGGGCGGAGAGGCGGGTGGAAAGGCGGGGAACGATTTCAGACACCACGATCTGGCCCCCGGGGGCGGTTATTTTACGGAGCCGGGTCAGGTATCCGCTTCGGTCTTCCCGGTGTCCCAGGTCTTGCCGGCAGAGCAGCGCTTCGAAGCGCAGTGCCTCTTCCGGTTCCGGGAGCTTCTCCAGCACCAGAGGGCCTTCACTCCCGTTCATCTGTTCTGCCAGGTTTGCCAGAAGGTTCCCCTTTTCCGCCTCCCGGGGCAGGAAAAACACCCCCCCTTCGGGGACCCGGCGCAGGGCCTCCCAGACCAGGAATCCCGACCCTCCGGAGCAGACCAGCACCCGGTGGTGACGCTGCAGGGGCAGTTCTTCAAAGATCCGGTCCCTGAGCCGTTTCAGGTTTCCCGCCTGGGATTCGGCGGTCCGGCGGAGCCATCCCTCCTTGGAACGGTCCGGGGGAGAGAAGGTGAGCACCTCTTCGCTGCCCCCTCCGCCGTCCAGGGCCGCCTCCAGCTGAAGTTCCCGCCGGCGGTCCACCCGGGCGGCTATCTCTTCTTCGTATCCCTGGCGGCCAGGCTTGTAGAAGATCCGGCCCTGCAGCTCCCGGGGCAGATACTGCTGGGCCACCCAGTGGTCCCGGTAGGCGTGGGGGTACTGGTACCCTTCGCCGTGGCCGAAGCCGTGCTTGTCCCGGGAGGCGTCCCGGAGATGGTTGGGCACCTCCTGGGCAAACTCCTCTTCCACCGCCTTCAGGGCATCAAAGAAGGCCAGGGAAGAGTTGGATTTGGGGGCGGTGGCCAGGTAGAGGACCGCATGGGTCAGGTGAAACTGTCCCTCCGGCAGGCCCACCCGCTCGTAGGCGGCGGCGGCGGATTCCACCACCCCCAGGGCTTGGGGATCCGCCATGCCCACGTCTTCGCAGGCGCTGATGAGCATCCGCCGGAAGATGTACCGCGGTTCTTCCCCCGCCCGGATCATCCGGGCCATCCAGTAGAGGGCCGCGTCGGGGTCGCTGCCCCGGATCGACTTGATGAAGGCGCTGATGGTGTCGAAGTGGTAGTCTCCCTCTTTGTCGTAGAGGAGGGCTTTTTTCTGGATGCTTTCTTCGGCGGTTTCCAGGGACACCACGATTTCTTCGCCCGGTTTCGGGGGAAAATGGTCCGGGGTGGTTTCCACCGCCAGTTCCAGGGCGTTCAGGAGGCTCCGGGCATCGCCGTTGGCCACCTCCACCAGATGCTCCAGGGCTCCTTCCCGAAAGGTGACCCGGTAGTCGCCGTAGCCCCGGCCCGGTTCCGCCAGGGCCTGGCGGGCTACCTGAACCACGTCCTCCCGGGAGCGCGATTTGAGGTGAAAGATCCGTCTCCGGCTGACCAGGGCGGGGTTCACCTCGAAGTAGGGGTTTTCGGTGGTGGCGCCGATGAGGATGATGGTGCCGTTTTCCACCCAGGGCAGCAGGGCGTCCTGCTGGGCCTTGTTCCAGCGGTGCACCTCGTCCACGAAGAGGGTGGTTCGCTTTCCCTGAAGGTCCCGGAGGTCCTTGGCCTGGTCGATGGCCTCCCGGAGCTGTTTCACCCCCGAAAGGACGGCGTTCATGGTGAGAAATACCGTCCCCGGGGGACCGTAGACGATGAGGGACGAAAGCTGATCCGCCTGGATCACCCGCCGCAGCAGCCGGCCCGGGCCGATGATATGATCCTGGCCCACATATTCCTCCAGGGTGCGGGGACGCATGCGGTAGGCCAGGGGTTCATGCCCTTCCGGGGCGCTGCGGGAGAAAAGATCCATGGCCGGTTAGGGCAGGGAATACACCAGGGTGATCTGGACGCTGATGTCCAGCTCTCCCGCAGGCATCGGTGCCGAAGCGGCGGCGCTTCTCATGACCATTTCGTTGGCGCTGAACCCCGCGGGGCTCATGGACTCCTGAATGCTGACCACCCGGCCCAGGCTGACTCCCGCCAGGTCGGCGTACTGCTGAGCCTTCTCTTTGGCCTTGGCGAAGGCCAGGGCCCGGGCTTGGGCGGCCATCTCATCCTTGTCGGAGAGGTCGAAGGCCACGTTCTGCAGCTCGATGCCGTCGATCTCCGCCAGCTGATCCAGGATCAGGCTGAGCCGGGCGGTGGAATCCTGGATGTCGGTGATGGTCACCACCAGGGTTTGCCGGGCCCGCTGTCCTAAAAGCCGCCGGCCCTGATCGGTCCAGTCGTATTCGGGGAAGAAGCTCAGGGTCTGGGTCTGAATATGCTTATCTTCCACATTCTGAGCCTTCAGGATGGCCAAGGCCTGGGAGGTCATGGCGGCGGTCCGGGCCTGGGCGGCGGAGGTGGTGGGGGCAATCTCAGAAAGGCCGAAATTGATCACCGCCCTGTCGGGAACGGCGCTGACCTGTCCCATGCCGGTGACGGTGATTCCGCCGGGCTCACCGGGGCTGTGGGCGCAGGAGGCCAGGGCGAAAAGGACAAGGACGATCAGTACGGCTAGGTTTTTTTGTGGTTTCATCTGTTTCATACCTTCTTTATACTCAGTTTCTCCCCAAGGGTAACACAAATACTTAAAAAAATCGGCCCCCGCCCCGGGAAGCCTCGGGGATGATCAGTTTTCCCTGGGCCCGGCGGGATTCCGGTATTCGCAGGGGACTCCGGTCTGACAGAGGCCGCAGCCGAATTCTCCGGTCCACCAGAGGGTTTTTTTCCCGTTTTCCAGGATGGCCCCATAATCGTGGTTGTAGCAGAGGTCTTTGTTTCGTTCAGCCGGGGTGTTGCCGATGGATCCCACGGGGCATCGGTCCCGGCAGACCCGGCAAGTACCTCCGTTGGTTCCTAGGCACCAGGCGAAGGGATCGTCGCCGTAGGGCCGGGGATCCGGGGGCAGTTCAAAGTCCATCACCAGGCTTCCCAGCCGGTGGGCCTTGCCTTTTCGGGTTATAAGGCCCCCGGACAGCCCGAAGGTCCCCAGGCCGCAGACGAAGGCGGTATGCCGTTCGGACCAGCGGGAAGACCATCCGGCCCCTTCTCTCCGCTCGGTGGTGTTTTCCGGATCAAGTTGAGCCGCCGCCGTCTTGATGCCCCTCTCGGCCAGGGCTTCGGTGAGCCCGCAGCGCAGGCCGTGGTTGATCATTTCGCCGAAATGGCGGTGATACGACCACTCCCGGGCGGGGAAGAGAGGTTGGCGCCGGTTTACCTGCCGGACCGGCAGGGCCGTGGGGAGGCACCAGGAGACCACCGTGACGGCCCGGGCCCCGGGGTGGACCCTTTCGATCAGCTCCTGGGGGGTCCAGTGGAAGGGGCCGATGAGGGTCTTGAACTTCTGAAAAAAGGGATCCGCCGCCGAGGCGATGCCGATGAAGGGTTCCTCCATCAGGGGGCCCCGGAGGGGGTCGTCAAAGAGGTGCTTGAGCTGTTCCCGGTAGATCTCTTGGATCATCCTTTCCAGGGCGGGGCGGTCGAGGGTTTCCATGGGAAAAACCTACCAGTTTTTACCGGTTTGACCAAGATAGAAGGGGGCACTATACTTCACCCATGGCGATAGATTATGCGGCCTTACTCGACGCCCTCCCCCGGTGTCCCGAGGTGATCGGCCGGGACGAAACCCGCCGTTCGGTGGTGCTGGCTCCCTTCGTGGAAATCGGAGGGGAACTCCATCTTCTCTTTGAAAAACGGGCCCCTGGCATACGTCAGGGCGATGAGATCTGTTTCCCCGGGGGCGGTGCGGAAGAACAGGACCGGGGAGACCCGGCCCTGACGGCTCTCCGGGAGACCGCGGAAGAGTTGGGGATTCCCCGGGACCTGATTCACGTGGACGGCCGGGCGGGGAGCCACTACAGCGCCCTGGGCCAGGTGGTGGACCTCTTGGTGGGACGTATCGATGCCCGGGGCCTGCAGGATTTTAACCCCAACCCGGGCGAGGTGTCCCGGCTGCTGCTTGTCCCTTTTCAGTGGTTCATCGATACCCCGCCGGAACGGTACGAGCTGGAGGTTCAGTTTCATCCCTACATTGTGGAGTCTCCGGGGGGCAGGACCGATCTTCTCCCCGCCCGGGAGCTGGGCCTGCCGGAACGGTACTGGGAGCGGTGGCAGGCCCGGCGGAATCCGGTATTTGTCTACACCGTGGAGGGCGAAGTCATCTGGGGTCTTACGGCCTTGATGGTCCGGCATCTGACCGGGCTGGCGGAGAAGAGTTCATGTTAGGCCGCACCGTCCGAATCCTGTCGGTGGACGGCGGAGGGATCCGGGGAATCATCCCCGCCCTGATTTTGGAAGAGCTGGAGAAACGGCTGACCCGCCGGGGCAGGGTGCCGGTTTTTTCCCGCCGCTTCGATTTGATGG
>CAYYNJ010000204.1:0-5799 GCA_964472775.1 uncultured Spirochaetaceae bacterium | reverse complement strand
GTAGCGTCCCAGGTCGTTGGAGATTCCCGCGATGAGGGACTTCTTTTCTCCGGCGGGACCGATCACCGCCACGGCGGGCTTCTTCTTTCCCCGGGTATCCCTGATCAGCGCTTCTTCCGCCTCCACCGCATCCAGGCCCCAGTAAGGAGCGGCGTCTCTAATTTCCGGCTCCTTCCCGTCCCAGTAGAGGTAGACCGGGCTGTCGGCGGCGCCCCGGAAAAAGATGGCATCACAGCCGCACTGTTTGATGGCGGGGGCTAAGTCTCCTCCGCAGTTCGAGTCGCCCCAGCCGCCGGTGAGGGGAGATTTACAGACCGCCATCCAGCGGCCCGTCATCACCGCTCCGGTGCCGGTGAGCAGGCCGGAGGTGAACCCCAGGATATTATCCGGGCCCAGGGGATCCGCCCCGGGGGGGATGTTCCGGTAGAGGTACCAGGCTCCCAGGCCCACACCGGACAGGAGGTTTTCATAGATTTCAGGGTCAATTTTCTCTTCCCGGCAGGTTCGGGCGGTGAGATCCACCACCAAAACTTTACCCATGGAACCGTTCATAAGCCTTCCTTTTTCTTCGCCAGGGGGCCCGCCGGAGGATTCCGGAGAAATGTTCGGCGGGGCGTATATCCCCGGTGATTCCGAGGGGCGGCCTGGTCGGTTTTATCATCCCTTTTCGGTTTTTAGTAACCACGGACCAATTGATTTTATGGTAACCGTCCCCTGGCGGATTGTCAATATTTTTCGAATGCACTCGAAAAAGTGGGCCGGTGACTTGAGAGATTGCATCGGAGCGGGACATTTGATACCTTAGAACCATGAACGAACCCAAAACCCGGAAGGGTGAGAAGACCAGGCGCCGGATCCTCGAAGCATCGGTCAGGCTGATTAAGGAACGGGGTTTTGACCGCGTCACCCTCAGCGATATGTGCCGGGCCGCCGAGGTGGCGCCGGGGACGTTTTACCACTACTTTTCCTCCAACAGCGATATTCTCTGGGAGATTCTCCGGGTAGAGGGGGAGGAGCTGCTGGCGTATCACCGGAAACTGCGGGGGCCGGCCCGGGAGCGGCTGAAAAAACTGTTAGATTATCAGATGGACTATTATGAACGAAAGGGCAAGGAGGTGGTGGCCCACATCTACCAGCTGGAGATGACCGTCGGGCAGGGGGAATCCCGGATCGAAGAACTGCTTCCCCTGAGGGCCCTGACAGCCCGGATAATCCGGGAAGGCCTGGCAGAAGAAGGCAAGGAGGGCGACCCCGAAGAAGGGGCCGTTTCTCTGGTCTCACTGCTCCTCTTTTATTCCATCCTTTGGATCCGCGACGGGTCGGCGGCGGCCCTGAAAGATCACCTGGGTACCCATCTGGAAAAAGCGGTGGAAGAGGTGTTCAGGCGTCCCCGTCTTCAGGAACCACCAGAACCGGGCATTTAGCCTTTCTGATCACCCTTTCGGTGTAGTTTCCCAACATCCGGTTGATCATGTTGGAACCGGCTCCCCGGCCGATGACGATGAGATCCGCCGACTCTTCCCGGGCCGCTTTTAGGATCTCTTCTCCCACGTTTCCCACGGCGAAACGGGACGACCAGTTCATGCCTTCCGGTATGGCGGGGCGATAGAGTTCCGCCACCTTCCTATCAATATCGTGGATCGCCTTGGAGTCCACATCGTCCACCTCGTAGATGTAGGATTTCCAGAACTGTGCCTCCGGTTCGGGAACGGCGTGGAAAATGACAATCTCACTCCCCCGGTTGCCTTCGGCGATGTTCAGGGCGTAATGGAAAGCCGCCCTGGCGTCGCTGTTGAAATCGGTGCAGAAGAGAATCTTCCGGAAAATATTCTTATGGGGCATAATCATTCCTCCATTAATGCAGCAGCCTTGGTAAAAAGAGGGCCAACTGGGGAAACAACATGAGCAGCAGCGCCGAAACCACCAGCATACCTAAAAAGGGCAGGGCCCCCTTGAAGATCACCGGCAGGGGGATATCCCTTTCGATACCGCTCACCACGTAAACATTGACTCCCACCGGGGGCGTGATAACCCCCATTTGGGTGATCACCACCACCATGACCCCGAACCAGACCGGATCGTACCCCAGCTCCATTATTACGGGATAGAAAATCGGGATGGTGAGAAGGATCAAGGCCAGGGCATCGATAAAACAGCCCGCCGCCAGAAAGAAAAGGATGATCAGCAGCATGATGCCCCACCCCGGCAGGGGCAGACCGATGAAAAACCGCGCCGCTTCGAAGGGAATCCGGGAGACCGCCAGAAAACGGCCAAAGATTACCGCTCCGGCCACGATGAAGAAGATCATGCTGGAGGTTCTCACCGTTTCCAGAAGGATCCGCTTGAGTTTCGGGAAGGTTATCTCTTTTTTTACCAGGGCGATGATGAAACTGCCGGCGGTGCCGATGGCGGCGGCTTCGATGGGGGTGAAGAAGCCTAGGAACATCCCTCCGATGACCAGGACGAAAAGGGCCGCCGTTTCCAGGACGCCGTTCAGCGCTTTAAAGCGCTCCTTCCAGGAAAAAAGGGGGCCCGCCGGGCCGAGGCTGGGGTCCTTGACGCTGCGGACGTAGATGGAAAGGGCAAAAAGCGCCGCCATGAGGAGGCCGGGGACGATACCCGCCAGGAAAAGATCGCCGATGGACTGTTCGGTCATGATGGCATAGACGATGAAAACCACCGAGGGAGGAATCAGCATCCCCAGGGAGCCTCCCGCCGCCACGGTTCCCGCCGCCAGAGAATCGGCGTAGTTGTACCTTTTCATTTCCGGCAGGGCCACCGCCGCCATGGTGGCCGCCGTGGCGGGTCCGGATCCGCAGATGGCCCCGAAACCGGCGCATGCCGCCACGGTGGCCATGGCCAAGCCCCCCCTCAAATGGCCCACCCAGACGTGGGCGGTGTGGAAGAGGCGCCGGCTTATGCCGGCGTGGAAAGAGACCTGGCCCATCATCACAAAGAGGGGAATCACCGTCAGGTTGTAGGACGAGAAGGTTTCATGGAGTTCGGCGGTGACCATGCTGAAGGCTGCCTGGGGCGATACGATCAGGGTGAAACCGATGATTCCCGAAGTGATCATGGCGAATGCCACGGGCATGCTGGTTAAGAGAAAGGCGAAGAGGATGAGGGATCCGAGGATGCCGATCTGGAGAGGACTCATGGTTTGATGTACTCCTTGCCGGGATGGAGAAGGTGGTAGATGAAAACGATGATCATCAGGGCGGAACTGAAACTGATAAGCAGGGGAATCCAAAACAGCGGCAGCCCCAGGGTGGGGAAGACCTCCCCGGTTTCGATCATTCCCAGGCCGTACCGAAGGGTGTGAACCGCTAAAACCGAGAAAATCCCCAGGGAAACGAGACGGATCAGGGTGTCCAGCACGATCCGCCCGGGGGTTCCGCATTTGTGATAGAAAAACTCAATGGCGATGTGCCCTTTTACCGCCGTCAGATAGGGCAATCCAAAGGCCACCGCCACCGCTCCCAGGGCCCTGACCAAATCGTAGGCTCCGGAGATGCCTAGGCCGAAGACCCTCAGCACCACATCGGCCACGGTGACGGTCATCATGAGAAGCACCGCCCCCCCCGCCGCAAAGGCCAGGCCCAGGATGAGCCTCCGGAAGGGATTGAAAAAGCGTTCCATCATTTTGCCAGAAGGGCCTGGATATCCGCCAGGAAGGCCCGGCCGGGAAGGCCCTTCTCTTCGGCGGCTTGGACGTATTCGGCGTAGATGGGGGCCATGGCCTCCACCAGGATTTTATTTTCCTCCGCCGGGAGGGCGAGAAAAGTTTTATCCAAACCGGTGACGAAGGCACGGCCTTCCTGGTCCGCCGTGTCCCAGGCCTCGCCCTGTTTGATAATCCACTCCTGACTTACTTCGGTCACTATTGTCTGAAGGTCGGCGGGCAGGCTTGCCCACTTATCCTTGTTCATCACCACGTACATGGCGGTGGTGTAGCCGATGGAGGTGGTATCCACCACGTAATCGATTACCTCGCCCTGTTTCCATCCTTTCAGGGTTTCGATGGGGCAGAGGGTGGCGTCCACCACGCCCTTTTGAAGCGACTCGTAGGTTTCTCCCTGGGCCATGGAGAGGGGGATGCCTCCCAGGGCTTCGACAATTTTGGCGGATAGGCCGGTGGCCCGGATCTTCAAAGCCTTCAGGTCCGCGGCGGAGGACACGGGTTTGCGGCTGGCCAGAATGCCGGGGCCATGGGCGTGGAGGTAGAGAGTATGAACGTCGGAAAGTTCTTCGGGCTGATATTTTTGAACCATTTCATTGGCTATTCGGGTGGCGGTGACCCCGTCGGGATATCCCAGGGGCAGGTCGAGGCCCTCCAGCAGGGGGAACCGTCCCCGGGTGTAGGCAAAGACGCTCATACCGATATCGGCGATACCGGAAACCACCGCTTCGTAGGTCTGGGGGGCCTGGGCGAGGGTGCCTCCATGAAACAGGGTGATGGCGATACGTCCCTCCGAACGCTCCTCCACCTCCCGGGCCCAGGCTTCAGCGGCCTGAGCCTGCAGGTGGGTGGCGGGGAAGAAGACGGCGTAATTGAAGTTGTAGGTTTTTCCCGATTCTCCGGATGCTTCGGATTCGCCTTTTGCACAGCCGGACAGTAAAATGACAACAAATAAGGCTGAAATCAACAGTTTTTTCATGAATATCTCCTGATTGATAGGAATCAATCAAAGATATACCGTATTTCTTAAATGATCAAGGAACTACCGCCGGGTGAAAATTCAATGTTGGCGAAGGTTTTCGATAATTTGTAAAACGAAGATGGAGAGGATAGGTGAGGCTTGTTCAAAAATTGGTTAATTTTAGAACAAGCCTTCGAAGTAAAATAGGCAAGTTATTTTCATGGAATGATGCGGGATGCATTTGCCAATCTTCCTGAGCGCAGGTGCCTATCCTCGAGAATCTTCGTATTACTCGGCTAATACCTTCATCAAATTGGGTATCAATTGTGATGGCGGGGTTGTACCCTTTTCAGCACCAGAGAGAGCAGGGCTGCGGCGATCAGCATCACCCCGGCGATGGTAAAGGCGGTGGTATAGCTTCCCGTGGCGGCACTCAAAGTTTGAGAGAGCCGGCTCATCACAAAGCCCCCCACGCCCCAGGCGGTGAAGATGATACCGTAGTTGACGCCGAAGTTTTTCATGCCGTAAAACGATTTGGCAAAGGAGGGGAAGATGGCCAGGTTGGATCCGTAGTTGAATCCGATGAAGGTGGCCAGCAGCACCAGGAGGAACGCATTATCCCCCTTGGTCAGAGAAATGGCGGCAAACATCAGCATCGACTGGAAGAGCAGAAGAGAAATCAAGGTGGCAATCCGGCCGATTTTATCGGAGAGAATTCCTGCGGTTATGCGGCCCCCGGCGTTTCCGATGGCCATGATGGCCACCGCCAGGAAAGCCATGTCGCCCATGCTCTTCTTGGCCAGCCCCGCCACCGATCCGATCACCATGAATCCCGCACCGGCTCCTATGAAATAGAGTATCCAGAGGAGGTAGAAGGCGGGGGTTCTAACCATTTCCCGGGGGCTGAACTCTTCCTGATGAGAAGGAGCCGGTACCGCCGGTCCCGCCGCAGGTTTTCCCCCGTTTTCGGGATAAAAATCCGCCGGGGGGTTTTTCAAAAAGAAGGATAGGACGCTGACAATCACCAGGAAGGCCAGCCCAAAAATGAGTAAAACCTGCTGAATCGCCATTTTACCCAGGAGGAAGGTGGCCAGGGGGGCGATGTAGAGGGAGGCCAGGCCGAATCCCGCCACCACCAGACCGGCGATAAGGCCGCTCT
>CAYYNJ010000203.1:1691-5803 GCA_964472775.1 uncultured Spirochaetaceae bacterium | reverse complement strand
ACTCCGGCATAACCGGTACTTCTCTGGTTTACCGAAACAGCGACATCCTTTTAGGGGGCTCTGCTTCGGACGGCGGCGGTTTGGCATCGGTGACGGCGGCCTACTCCAAAAACGGAGCGGCGCCGGTTCAAATTCTCAACGATGTTACCGGCAACAGCGCCTGGTCGGCGGTTCTTGATCTTGATGCCGGTCCCGATAATGTGGCCGGAAACGGCGATGACCTTTTCATCGGCGACGGGACCTATGAGTTCTCCATTAAGGCCACGGACCGGGTGGGAAAGACCAGCAGCATCACCCGTAATATCATCATCGATACCGCATCGCCTAATCTCAGTATTACCAGCCCCGTCGATGCCGAGTTCATTGACGGTTCCGACTATACCATCCGGGGACAGGTGACCGACAACGGCGGCAAGGGAATCTCACTGCTTCAGTACAGCCGCAGCTACAGCGATGACGGCGATGATACCAACGACGGCTGGACCGATATTCCCCTGACAGGATTCAACTGGAGCGTGGAGGGCCTCGATTTCTCCGATGACGGTGAAGGCGCCAAGACCCTGACCGTCCGGGCCGGGGACGGCCTCAATCCTCCGGTCATCGAGGCGGTGGCCTTCAGTTATGATAGCGCCGCCCCGGTGCTGACCGAAACCTTGATCGGTTCCACCGCTCAGGAAGTTTCAAATTCTAACATTTCTCTGGGCGGATTTGCTACCGACACCAATGCCCTGGCCTCCCTCCAGGTCAAAGTCAACGGAGGTGCGGCTCAGGGTGTTACGGTGGATGCCGACGGGGCGGATGATATCCTCGGAAACGGGGATGACGGCAGCTGGAGTTTTACCCTGCCCGGAACCGCCGAAGGAACCTATAGTCTTCAGTTCACCGCCGCCGATACGGCGGGACGGACCACCACCCTGACCCGGAATCTGGTCATCGATAAAACCGCTCCGGTGGTATCGATTGAACTTCCCGCCGGAGGATCCTACATCAGCGGGTCCAGCTACACCGCCCGGGGAACCGTGACGGAGGCGAATAACATCGCCGCCGTGGATTACCAGGTCGACTCCTCCGGCTGGCTGACCGTATTCGGTCTTGAAAACTGGACCCAGGCCCTGGACCTGATTGAACTGGGGCCGGGGGATCATACCCTGGAAATCCGGGCCGCCGATGAAGCGGGCAATGAATCAACATCTTCCCGGTCTTTCCGGGTGGACCTGGCCAATCCCGGAATCAGCGAAGTGGGTTTGGGCTCGTCCACCGGTTTCCGCGGCAGCCTCTTTACCCTCTCGGGAGCCGTGAGCGACGATGTGGATGTGGCGGCCCTTACGGTGACGGAGAGCAAGGACGGCGGCGCCGCTGCCGTGATCTATACCGATTCCTTCACCGGTGACGATGATGTATCTCAGGCCTGGAGCCTAGCAGACCTGCCTTCCGGCGGGCTTGCCACCGGCCAGTACGACTATACCGTCACCGTTACCGACAGCGCCGGTAAATCATCCAGCCTGACCCGGACGGTGACCATCGATACCGATGCTCCCAATGTGGAGATCACCAGCCTTCTTCCCATTCTTTCGGGGAACAGGGTTAACGGCAGCGTTACCCTTTCGGTGAACGCCAGTGATGCCAACGGGTTAACCGGGGTGAAGTATTTCACCCGGACCAGTGCGGGAACGCCGGACTACGCCGATGCCGACGGGGTCTTGATGGCCGCACCCTACTCGGTGGCCATCGACACGGTGAACGATCTCACCGACAATCAGGTTTACTATCTCTATGTGATCGGCCGGGATAAAGCGGGTAACGATTCGGTCAGCTCCTTCTCTTTTACGGTGGATCAGGATTCCGATGTTCCTGACGGGACCATCGACAGTCCCCTGGACGGCACCTCCCTGGGGGCGGACAACCGGGTCCGGGGAACCTTCCGGGACGACGACGGGGTGGCTTCCGGCGGGGCGGTTCTGTTCATCCGTAAGGCCGGAGCGGCCTCTTACACGGCCAAACCGATCGCCATCGGCAGCAGCGCCGGCCAGCTGGTGGCCTGGACCCTGGATGTGTCCGATGTGACCGCCGCCGGGGACGGCAGCTATGAAATGTATCTCAGCGTCACCGACAACGCCGCCGCTAAGGCGGGACTGCCGGCGGAAACCGCCGACACCGCCGGGCAGACCTTCTTCTTCGATCAAAACGTTCCGGCCGTTTCATCGGTGACGGTGACTCCTCTCCGTACGGCCTACGCCGCCGGTGATGCTCTCACCTTCCGCTGGACCGCCAGCGATGCCTCGGGTTTGGCCAGTCAGGCCGTCGATGTGGACGGTACCTCCGTCGGTTTGGGAAGCATTACCTCTCCTTCCGCTGATACTTTTGAAGTGACCTATACGGTGCCCGGATCCGGCATCATTTCGGGAACAAAAACCTTCACCCTGGTGGCGGAGGACGGAACGGGAAAAACCGCCGCTAAAACACTGGCTTTTACGGTGGACGTGGACGCCCCGGTGGTGGAAAACGGTTTTACCGTGAATCCCGCCTTCGTCGGATTTGTCCCCAACGGCGCCTTTGAGCTCCGGGGGGTGGCTTCGGACAACCGGGGCCTGGCGGGGGTTCAGGTGGCCCTCTCCGCCGATGCCGGGAACAGTTACGGCTCCTGGCAGTCCGCCGTCCTCAGCTCCGGCAACTGGACCTACGCCGTGGCCGACAGCAGCGACTATGTCCCCGCCGCGGGAGACCTCTCCTTTAAGGTGAGGGCCCTGGATGAGGCGGGTAACTACAGTGTTCTAGAGAGAACCTTCACTCAGGCGGTGGATCAGAGCGCCGACAAACCGGTGGTCACCGTGATCAGCCCCGTGGACGGTTCGAGTTACGGCACCACGGTTCAAATCTCCGGTACCGCCGCCGATGACGATAATCTGGCGGATTTAAATGACGACGGGGTCCTGGATGCGGGAGCGGTGGAAATTCAGTACGATCAGGTTCCCGCCACGGGCACCTGGACTTCGGTGAATCCCGCCCTCACCGGCACCGGTAAAAACGCCAACTGGAACTACAGCCTGGTGGGTCTGGCGGGGGGCAACTACCAGGTCCGGGTTCGGGCTCTGGACGACGGAGCCGTCTGGGGAGATTGGTCGCCCACCGCCGAGTTTACCGTCAATGCCGGGGCTCCTAACCTGGTGGTATCTACCACCTTGGATTCGTTCCGCAGCAACGCCAGCGTGAGTTTATCGGGAACCGTGGAAGATTCCGACGGGGTGGTGGATGTCCGGGTTCGCGTGAACGGCGGGGGGTGGAGTACCGTGAACGCCGGTTCCGGGTCCTGGGGGCCCGCTAATACCAGCGATAACTGGAGCTACCTCCTGAATCTGGGCTCAGACGGGTTAAAGACCATCGAGATCCAGGCCCAGGATGCCAGTTCTTTCATCGCCAATGAACAGCTGTCTACCCGGGTGGATACTACCGTCCCGAGCGGCACCTTCGATACCTATTTCCAGGATGATCCCACGGGCAGTTACATTGCCACCAGCCTCTTAAACGGCGAAGTGAGAATAACAGGAACCGTGACGGAGCTGAATCTGGTGGACGAAAATCCCATTCTTATCCGCATCGCCCAGTGGAACGGTGTTTCCGAGGGGGCGGAGGTGCTGCCCTATACCGCCGTTACCGGCACCTATGTCTGGAACTATGTCTGGGATACCTCTGCCCTGGCGGACGGGCAGTACCTTCTTCAGCTTTCCATCGAGGATAAGGCGGGCAATACCACCGATACGGTGACCAAGGTGGTTACCACCGATCAGAGCGCCGATATCCCCGGGATTACCCAGGCCTTCGTGGATGCCCCGGCCTCCGGGGATGCGGGGAACAACGTCCTGGGAACCCTTCTTAAGGTTTCCGGAACCCTGTCCGACGACGACGGCTTCGATACCGGGGCGGTGAACCTCTATCTGGATGGATCGGCCGTCCCCATCGCCGCGGTTAATACCGGCGGCACCACCGCCACCTGGAACTACACCTGGTCTTCTCTTTCCCAGGGCGCCTGCTCCATCAGCTGTCTGTAATCATGTTCGAGCTTCGCTATCAGATCTCCCTCCCGATAACTTGCCAACGCTCTTGCACGATAGGAC
>CAYYNJ010000203.1:0-1681 GCA_964472775.1 uncultured Spirochaetaceae bacterium | reverse complement strand
GCTTACCCTGGGCTCTCCTGCCCTCAGCGCCAAGATTAAGGCGGGCATCATGACCCTTTCCGGTACCGCCTCCGATGCGGGAGGTCTCGATGCGGGGTCCTTGGAAATTTCCCTGGATCACACCAATAATGCCAGCCCCCTGGAAGGGCTTACCTATGGGCCTTCCCTGGACGGAGGAACCTTCAGCCAGGAAGTGCCGATTAATACCGGCTCCCTGGACGGGACCCTCTACATCAACCTGGTCCTCACCGACCGGGCGGGAAAACAGAGTGCCGTCACCCGGAACGTGACCATCGATACAACACCGCCTTTCCTGTCGTTGAATTATCCCTCTCCCGATGCCTACATCAACGGCCTCATCAGCGTTACCGGTACCGCCGATGACCTGAACGGACTGAAGGATGTGACCCTGGAACTGCTGGACCCGGCGACCGAACTACCCATCGCCAACATCAGCCGGAGCAGCAGCACCCTGTCGGCCTGGGAGTTTCCCCTCAACGCCTTCAGCTACGCCTCTCCCACCTACGGGGTGGATGTGAACGGCGACGGCAAGCTGTGGAAGGTTCTCTTCCGTCTCAGCGCCACGGACAACTCTGAAAACGTAACGGAATTAAAACCCGGAACCCCAGGGGAATGGCCGGCCCTTTACATCGATACCGACGGCGATAAGCCCACCATCGGGGTAACCCAGCCGAAAAACGGGGACAAGATAGGCGGATTTGTCAGCATGTTCGGCACCGCCACCGACGATGACGGACCGGTGATGCAGGTGGAAGTCCGGATCGACTTTAACGGCGACGGGAACTTCTCCGACAGCCGGGATATCAACAACGATGATGCCGACGGGAACCCCGCCACGGGCATCAGCCTGGGATCCGACCAGGATATCCTCGGCACCACCGTCCGGATCGGCGACGCCGGGGAACCCTGGGAGGATGAGAGTGCCTGGTACGTGGTGCCGGTGTCTAATAACTCCTGGTCCCTGGATTTGAATACCAACAACGAACTCTATGCCAGCAACACCGGCGGAACCGGTGCCATCAGCCTTCAGGTAAGAAGCCGGGACAAATTCGGTCTGGCCTCGGAGATTCTGACCCGGACCATCACCCTGGATGAAACCTTCCCCCGGATCGAGAACATCCTTCCCGGGGATCAGAGCTATCAGCACGGCACCTTCCCCCTCACCGCCCAGTTCGGCGATAATGAGCTTCTGGATCTGTCGGGGAATTCGGTGATCGGCCTCAATGTAAACAAGACGGGGTGGACCTATTTTACTCCCGCCTCGCCGGAGCTGACCTTCAACGGGGACAACAACGGGTACGACCTGACCTACCAGATCAATACCGACCTCTACTTCCCCGGCAGTTCCGGAATTCTCTATGTGGATCTCTACGTGAAGGATCAGGCCCTCTATCAGAACCAGAAATCCTATACCTTCTACGTGGACAACCAGGATCCCAGCTCCGCCTGGAGCGACAGGAGCGGCGCTCCCGACGGGTCAAATCTTTCCAACGGAATGATCACCGTCAACGGCGTCGACCGGACCTACATCGAGGGCAATTACGATGACGCCGGTGCGGTGAATGGGGTGAGTCACATCGAAGTCTACTTCGTGGACGGCTCCGGAAACCTCCGGAACATCAAATCTCCGGGAACCTGGACGGGAACCCCCGCCACGGAG
>CAYYNJ010000202.1:5032-5804 GCA_964472775.1 uncultured Spirochaetaceae bacterium | reverse complement strand
CCCACCCTGAAGGAGTGTTCCGACGAGCTGATCAGGGAGGCCTTAAACCGCACCGGGGGAAACATCTCCCGGGCCGCCCTGCTCCTGGGAATCAGTCAGCCCGCCCTGAGCAAACGGCTCTCCCGGAAAGAGGCCCCGCCGGAACCGTCAAAGCCCCTATAACCTGAGGAATGGCCGGCCCCTTCTCATAACCTTTGTTATAACCTATGTAATAATCTGCCAGCCCCGGAAAGGGCCCTTTCCCGGATATTCCGTCGGCCCCGGCTGATGATGTTCTCTGTAAAATATTACCGAAAAAAGAGTTACGAAACATTTTTCCTAAAAACAAATTCATGGCACGGCCTTTGCACTTGAACAACCATGATCAAACCCGATCTCGTCATCAAAAACGGACTCATCCGCTCCATGGATTCCCGGAATTCGGTGTTTCAAGCCCTGGCGGTGCTGAACGGCCGGGTGGCCGCCGTGGGAAGCGATGCGGAGATAGAGGCCCTGATCGGCCCGGGCGTGGAGGTTCTAGACCTGCGGGGCAGAACCGTGGTGCCCGGATTCATCGACGCCCACTGCCACCTACTCTCCCTGAGGGGGAAGCAGCTTCTGCAGGTGGACTGCAGCCCCGGTAAGGTTAAGACCATCGACGATATCGTCCGGGCCCTCCGGGAAGAAGCAGAGCGTACGCCCAAGGGCCAGTGGGTTCTGGGGGGCAGCTACGACTATTCAAAACTCATAGAAAAACGCCACCCCGACCGGCACGATCTGGACAAGGTCTCCC
>CAYYNJ010000202.1:1506-5022 GCA_964472775.1 uncultured Spirochaetaceae bacterium | reverse complement strand
CGCTATCTGGAACTGACCGGAGGGCGGCCGACAGGCACGCGCTGAACGCCCGGCGTGAGACTGACGGGCGGCGTGCGCGGCTGGGGCGGATCAGGCGTCCAGTTTGGCCTTGAGCAGGGCAAGGTCTCCCGGGATCATCCGGTTCAGCTCCGGTCTCAAACCTGCCACAGCGGCATCCTCAATACCAAGGCCTTTGAAATGTGCGGCATAAATGCGGACACCCCCGATCCCCCGGGAGGAAAGTTCGAAAGAGAACCCGGCGGATACCCCCAGGGCCTTTGCCTGGAGGAAGCTCATTTTCTCTTCGTCACCGGCATGGGAGACGAGAAATCTTTTGTTCCCTCCTACACCCCGGATCAGCTGGTCACCGCCATCGACCGGGCGTGCCGGGAAGCCGCCGGCTACGGCATCACCAGCATCGGCGATGCCCTGGTGGGACCCGCGGAAATTCTGGCGTATCAGAAGGCCCTGAACCGGGGGATCCTGAAAACCCGGGTCTACATGATCGTTCTGGACACCTGGATGCCCTTGATGGAGAAGGCGGGGTTCTTCACCGGTTTCGGCGGAGAGATGCTCAAGATGGGGGCCATTAAGAGTTTCGCCGACGGGGCCATCGCCGCCCATACCGCCTGGCTTTCCGAACCCTACGCTTTCGATTCAGCCTACTACGGCATTCCCACCAAAACGCCGGAGCAGATGGACGACCTGGTGCTGAAGGCCCATCAGGGGGGCTACCAGATGGAGATTCACGCCAACGGCGACAAGGCCATCGCCATGGTGCTGGATTCCTATGAAAAAGCCCAGACCCTTCATCCCGCCGGAGACCGCCGGCACCGGATAGCCCACTGCACCGTGATAAACCAGGAACTGGTGGAGCGCATCTCCCGGCTGGGGGTGATTCCCGTCCCCTTCACCACCTATGTGTGGGAGCACGGGGAAAAGATGCCCGCCTACGGCAGCCGCATCGAAGAAATGTTCGCCCACCGCACCTTCATGGAAAAGGGCATTCCCGTGGCGGCGGGGTCGGATAATCCCTGCGGCACCCAGGACGTGATGACCGCCCTGCAGGCCATGGTGACCAGGACCAGTTCGGAGGGACAACCTCAGGGACTTTCCCAGCGCATCCCCCCCGAACAGGCCCTGCGGGTCTACACCGTCAACGGCGCCTACGCCTCCTTCGAGGAGAAGGACAAGGGCAGCCTGGAACCGGGAAAGCTAGCGGACTTCACCGTCCTCTCCCAGGATCCCGTTACGGCGGATCCCTTCTCACTGCGGGAAATCCAGATTCTCCGCACGGTTTTAGGAGGAAAGACCATCCACCGTCATCCGGAGGGTTAATCCCCGGCCGACGGCGTAAAAACGTAAAAAAGGGGCTTGTGCCCCTTAAAAAAGATAAGAAACGGAGGATTCGGATGTCTGAAAAAACCAAGTATCCCCTGAGGACCACCCTGTGGGTGCTGATCGTCATCGGGTTTGCCCTGATGGAGCTGCCCGGGGTGTATCTGCTCAACAGGATCGACCCCATGCTCTTCGGTATGCCCTTCATCTACAGCGGCACCATCGTACTGTGGGTGGTGATGTGTGTGCTCATGTTCATCGGCTACCAGACCAACTGGGGCAAGGGCAAAGATTTCAAAGACAAGGAAGATGAACAAGGGGGCCAGGCATGACTCAAAGCATAGTAGCACTTTTTATCATCGGACTCTTCATGGCGATTCCCCTCTGGATGGGGGCGGTGGCCAACAAGAAATCCCTGCCCACCACGGAAGACTTTTTTGTTCAAGGCCGGGCCATGGGTTCCCTGGCGGTATTTTTCACCGTCGCCGCCACTTGGTGGAGCTCCTTTGCCTTCCTGGGCTCCAACGCCTATTTCTACACCATGGGACCGGTCTACTGGACCGCCATCGCCTGGAACATCTTTTTCGGTGTTCTCTATTACCTGGTGGGTAAACGGGTCTGGTTTTACGGGAAAAAGTTCAACTGTATCACCCCCAGCGACTTTTTCAACGTTCACTACAAGTCCAAGACCCTGAACCTAATCGTTACCCTGGTGATGCTGCTCTTCACCCTGCCGTACCTGCAGATCCAGCTCACCGGCGGGGCCTACCTCATCGAAGTGGCTTCCCAGGGCCTGATTCCCTGGCGGATCGCCGGACTCATCTTCTACGCCGTCATCGTCATCTACGTCTGGGCCGGCGGGCTCCGGGCCGTAGCCTGGACAGATATCTTCTACGGTGTGCTTCTCTTCTTCGGCATGATCTTCGCGGGCTTCTACGTGGCCGCCAAGGTGGGCGGGGTGGAAAGCCTCTTTGCCCAGCTGCGTCAATCCGCCCCGGAAAGCCTCACCCTCCCGGGACCCAAGGGAACCGCCGGACCGGGCCTCTGGTTTTCCATGTTCCTGATTACCCCCCTGGGCGCCTTCATGGGTCCCCAGCTCTGGACCCGGATGTACGCCGTCAAGTCGCCCCGGCTTTTTAACCTCATGCCCTTCCTACTGGGCTTTGCCGCCATCGCCTACATCGGCTCCATGCTGGTGGGAAACACCGGTATCATCCTGGAACCCGGGGTCCCCAAACCCGACCAGATACTGCCGGTGATGATCTTTAAATACGCCCCCTTCGCCCTGGCCTCCCTGATCTGTGCCGGCGGCGCCGCGGCTGCCATGTCCACCGCCAACTCCCAGATCCACTCCATGAGTGCGGTCTACACCGTGGACATCCATCAGCAGTACGTCAATAAAAACAGCGACCAGAACAAGCTGGTCTGGGTCGGCCGGATCGCCATCCTGGTCTTCGCCCTGGTGGCCTACTTTATGTCCATCTTCATCCCCGGTCTGCTGGTCACCATCGGTCTGGTAGCCCTCTCCGGCACCGCCCAGGTGATCGTTCCCACCGTGGGCGCCCTGGCCTGGAAGAAGAGCACCACCGCCGGCGCCATCGCCGGTCTGCTGGTGGGCATCGGTGTGCTGTGTCTGATCACCTTCTTCCCCGGCATCAAGGCTCCCTGGGGTCTTCACTCGGGCCTCTTCGCCCTGATCCTGAACATTGTAGCCTTCGTGGTGGTGAGCCTGGTGACTCCCCAGCGCGATTCTGCCTTGCTGGCAAAGATCGACGAAGCCAAGGCGGAGTACAGCCGTAGTTATTCTTAAACCCTAGGAACCGCAAGAAGGGCCGTTTCCCAAGGAAACGGCCCTTTCTTTGATAACAAATTGATAAAAGTTAAGATTTTAGATATAATTGTATATACATGCTTCATTTTGTTCGATTCCGGAACCCGCAATTCCTGCGGGTTCTGCTATTCCTAGGGGCCTCTCAGTTTCTCCTCGCCGCGGAGACGACGGTGCTCCATTTATATGAAGCCCCCGATCCTGACCCGATCCTGGAAGAGGTCCTCTACCTGGCGGCGGGAACGGGACTGAGAGAGGCGGGATTCTCCAGCACCCGAAGCGGAGAGACCGCCGACTACACCTTAGTCACCGCATACACCGCCGCCGGCGGGGCGGTGGAAATCAAACAG
>CAYYNJ010000202.1:0-1496 GCA_964472775.1 uncultured Spirochaetaceae bacterium | reverse complement strand
CAGGCCCTGTACCAGCCCGGGGAACCCCGGCAAGAGCTGTCACGAACCGCCTACTCCCTGCCCCTGAACTACGACTTTGACACCCGCGTTGCCGGGGAAATACACCGCCTTATCGAAGAGGCCCGCCTCTCTCCCGGATCCCCGGAGGAGGCGGAGATTGAGGGCCTCTTCCCCGCCGGGCCTGATTCCGGCTCCGCCGGGGCGGCGGCAGGCTCGGAAGGCTCCGCCGGTGCCGCCGGAGAGGGGCTGGGAGATGCTGAAATCGGCAGCGAAGCAACCGCCTCGGCCCCGGAGGGCGTTAGGGACGGCAGCCTCGAAAGACACCGTGAAAAGGTGCCGGCGGTATTCGGGCTTTCCGCCGCCGTTTCGGGGCTCATGCTCTTCGGCCCCATCACCGAGTACTTCCACTACGGCGGGGCGGGAAAAATCTCCGCCGGCCTTTCCTGGCCCGGAAAAGCCCTGGGCTTCTCTCTGGGAATAGAAGGGGGGGGCGCCCGGATCTTCAACGATGAAGGCGTCGCCGGAGGCCCTCTGTACATCTCCACCGCCGGGGCGTTTTTTGCCCTCGGAACGGGAAGTCAGGCCCCCTACCGGACCGCCGGAAACCTCTCGGGGGGAGCGGCCATCATCACCGTGACGGGGGGAGAGGGCGTTTTAAGTAAAACCGTCCCCTACGGCGAGGCGGGAATTCGCGCCCTTTTCCCCCTGGGCAGGGGATACTCTCTGGGGGGGGAAATGAGTTTTAAGATGATTTTCGACCACGGCCTTACCATCTACGGGGCCAGCCCCGCCTTTATGATGCGGAAGGAGTTCTAAATGGGTAGAAAAACCGTAATTCTCTTGGCGGCCCTGCTCTTTGGGCTCACCGGCTGCGACGACTTCTCGCTGCTGGACCAGTTTTCCCTGTTCAACGGCCTGGGCCTGACCCCGCAGAAGGAGAAGATCCTTCAGGGAGAATCGGTGGGACTGAACCCCGAGGGGGGAACAACGCCCTACGATTTCAGCGTGATCGAAGAGGATCTGTTTTACAGCGACTTCCTGGGTTCGGTGAGCGGGGAAACCTATACCGCTGGCACCGCCATTGGAAAGGTGAAGATTAAGCTCACCGATGCGGCGGGAGGCACGGCGGAAACGGTGATCACTGTGGTTCCTCCGGCGCCCACTTACCTTACCCTGGAAAGCATCGGAGCCAAACAAATTAAATTGACATGGAATTTCTATTACAGCGAGGGGGTGGCAGGGATTCAGATCATGCGTTCCATGGGGGGCGGAGCTTTTACACCGCTTCCCCTCCAGCCCAACGGCAGCTACACCTACACCGACACCGGGCTCTCCCCCAGCAAGACCTATACCTACTACCTATTGGCCGCCGCCGGAGCCTACCCTTCCGCCCCCTCGGGGCAGAGGAGCGCCATTGCCACCAACTGATATAAAACGGCAGTTTTTTTTCACTCAATCCCCAGTCCGTCCCGGAGGGGCTTCAAAACCTCCAGGGC
>CAYYNJ010000201.1:0-5874 GCA_964472775.1 uncultured Spirochaetaceae bacterium | reverse complement strand
ACCGCCTTTCTGTCGGAACCCTACGCCGAAGGAGCCGGCCGGGGTGACGATTATTACGGCACCTTCCTCTGGGATCAGGATAAACTGCAGCGGGGGTTTGTCAAAGCCAACGAAGCGGGCTTTCAGATTCATGTGCATTCCATCGGTGATGGCTCAACCAAAAAAGTCCTGGATGCCCTGGCCTATGCCCGGGATAAACTGCCGGAAAAAAATTATCGAAATACCATAACCCATCTTCAGCTTGTGGCCCCCGGGGATATTGAAAGATTCAGAGATTTGGATGTTATCGCCAGTATTCAGCCCTACTGGCATTTTAAAGATCCTTTTATCTGGGAACCCGTTGAAAGAAAATACCTGGGAGAGCGGGCGGAGCAGGAATACCCGGTTCGGTCTTTTTTTGAGAAGGGTGTGACCGTGGCTTCTTCTTCGGATCATTCGGTGACCTTGCTCCCGGATCCGCTGCTGGCTATTCAGATGGGGGTTACCCGGAACATGAGCCGCAGTTATGCCCATGCCTGTAACAAGTCGCCGGTGGATTCCGCCGATGATGCAAAATGGCTTTTGAATAAAGAGGAGAGGGCTTCGGTAAAGGATATGATCAAGAGTTTTACCTCTCATAGTGCCTATATGCTTTTTATGGAGAATCAAATCGGCAGCATCGAAGAAGGAAAATCCGCCGATTTGGTCATCGTCGACGGTAACATCCTGCAAACTCCGTCCATGGAAATAGAAGACCTCAAGGTATGGGCCACGATTTTTGAAGGCCAGGTGGTTTATAAGAGGGATGAGGCAGAAAAGATCCAGCCGTTTTAACATTCAAATTCGGAGAGGCATGGTAATCCGGCTTTTCTGAGTTTTTATGATTTTTAGGTGAATGCGAAGAGGAGACAAATCAATGAAAAGAAAAATGAAAAAGGTTGTTCCCCTGGTGCTGGTACTGCTTCTTCTTTCGGTGAACCTGTATGCCGCCGAAGAAGGCAGTGTTAATACCATGAGGGTCGGGATGACCCAGGACCTGGACAGTACCAGCCCCTTTATTTCCTGGCTTGTCAGCGGGGCGGAGTTGTTTTCCCTTATCTACGATCCCCTGGTTTCCTTTGATAATGATCTGAAACCGGTGCCCCATCTGGCTAAAGGGTGGAGCCTGAGCGAAGATCAGCTGAGCTGGACTTTTATCTTGAGGGACGATGTGACCTTTCATGACGGTGAGCCCCTGACTTCTGCGGATGTTAAGTTTACCCTGGATGCTTTCGTGGAGAGTGAGCTGGGAATGTACGCTTCCCTGCTCAGCGGCATCGATTCGATAGAGTGTCCCGACGATTACACCGTGGTGATTCATACCGCCGAACCGAAGGCAAATATGCTCATGGCGGGAACTCCCATCGTTCCGGAGCACATCTGGAAGGATGTTCCTTTTGAAGAGCTGGAAATTTGGGAAAATGAAGCCCCCGTGGGAAGCGGACCGTTTCAGTTTGTCGAGTACAAGCAGAAACAGTACTTAAAAATGAAGGCCAATGATAACTACTTCCGCGGACGCCCCCGGATCGATGAGGTGGTCTGGGTGTTTTACGCCAACAACGACACCATGGCCCAGGCTTTGAGGCTGGGAGAAATCGATGCGGCCAACAACCTGAGTGCCCAGCAGAAAAAATCCCTGGAAGACGACGAAAATATTCACGTCGTTTCTGCGGTTATCAAGGGGTTCACGGAAATCGGATTTAACTGCTGGGACGACCCTGAACCGGGCGGGAATCCCCTGTTGTTGGATAAAAGGATCCGCCAGGCTATAGACTGGGCGGTGGACAAGCAGACCATCATCGATGTGGCCTATGCCGGTGAAGGCATGGCGGGAACAACGCTGATCGACCCCAGTGATTATTATCATTACGTTCCCACGGCGGGGGAACTGAGAAGCTTCAACATCGAAAAGGCCAATCAGATCTTGAATGACGCCGGGTATAAAGACGGAAACGGCGACGGTATTAGAGAGGACGGCGAAGGCAACAAACTGGAGTTCACCTTTTCTCTTATCTCCGATAACACCGAAGAGGTGAAAGCGGGGCAGATGATCGCCGGGATGGTGAAGGATGCGGGCATCAAGCTGAATGTAGAGGTTGTCGATGAATCGGTGCTTCTGGATAAAACCATCGCCGGGGAACATGACCTCTTTATCTGGGGCTGGGGGGCGGATCTTGATCCCACCACCATCCTGGCGGTGATGTCCACCAGCGAAATCGGGAACATGAGCGATTGCTTCTACTCCAACCCCGCCTACGACGAGCTGCTGGGGAAACAGCAGACCCTCATGGACGAGAAGGAACGGAAGGCCGTGGTCGATGAGATGCAGAGGATTCTCTATGAAGACGTGCCCTACAGCATCCTCACCTACGATGTGACCCTGCAGGCGGTGCGGACCGACCGGTGGACGGGGTGGAAGCAGGTACCCAAAGACGGCCCGTTCTTTTTCGGCATGACCAACTACAACTACCTGAATGTGGGGCCCGTGGAAGGGGCCTCCGATGCACCGGCAGACAGCGGTTCCGGCGGATCTACTGCCCTGGTTATTGTTGTTGTTTTGGCTGTTCTAGCGGCGGCGGCCCTGATAATCGTCAGGAAAAAACGTAAAGACGCCGAAGAAGATTAAGGACTTGAAAGAGCATGGAGCAACCTCCATGCTCTTTTTAATACCCAAAGGGGGAGGGGCGGAAAATGAGAAATTTTGTTCTGAAAAAAGTTTTTCATGCATTATTGACGATTGCTGCGGTGCTGATTTTCAACTATTTTCTTTTCAGAATTATGCCCGGCGACCCCCTGCAGGCGGTGATGCGGAATCCCAAGGCCACGCCGGAGGCGGTGGAGAGGCTGAGGCTTCTCTACGGTTTGAATGAACCCTGGTATACCCAGTTCGGGATCTATCTGAAAAATCTGTTCAGGATGGATCTGGGATTATCGTTTTTGTATAAGCGGCCGGTATTCGAAGTTATCAATTCGAGGCTTCTTCCCACGGTTCTCATGGTGGGCCTGGCCGAAATCATTGCCATCACCACCGGTGTTTTGGTGGGAATTGTTTCCGCCACCCGAAGAGGAAAGCCCGTGGATGTGGCCTCCTTGAGCTTTTCGCTGGTTACCTATGCCATGCCCACCTTCTGGCTGGGCATCATTCTGGTTTCCCTATTCAGTGTCTCCCTGGGGTTGTTTCCCACCACGGGGATGCTGACCCCCGGTCTTGAACATGCTTCGTTCGGGGCCATGCTGTCCGACGGCATAAGACATCTCATCCTGCCTACCTTGACCATGAGCCTGGTGCTCATGGGGGAATATGCCATTCTCATGCGCAATGCCCTGATCGATGTGCTGACCGAAGACTATATCACCACCGCCTATGCCAAGGGGTTCAAAGAGGACTATGTCATAAAAAAACACGCCGCCCCCAATGCCATGCTCCCCATGATTACCATCATAGCCATGAATCTGGGGTTCGTTATCGGCGGGGCCATACAGGTGGAAACGATTTTTTCCTGGCCCGGCATCGGCCGCCTCATGTACGACGCCCTGGTGGCGCGGGATTACCCCTTACTGCAGGGGATTTTTCTTCTGATAACTGTCTGTGTCATCCTGGCGAATTTTCTGGCGGATTTGACTTACGGATACCTTGACCCGAGGGTAAAGCAGTGAGGATTACGAAAATGAACAAACTTCACCAAAAAAGGGGACGGAGAAAGAGGGATGGTTTTCTCACAAGCCTGAAAAACAGCAGGATGGGAATGATTGGCGCTTCCATTCTCCTGTTTTTTTTCCTGGTTGCCCTTTTCGGTCCCCTGGTCTATCCCTTCGATCCCCAGGATTTCGGCCGGGGAGAGGATATTATGAATCCTCCCAGCCCCCAGCACTGGCTGGGTACCGACGATATGGGCCGGGATGTGCTGGGGAATCTGATTTCGGGATCCCGGGTTTCCCTGATGGTGGGGATCCTGGCCACCTTGATATCCATGTTCCTGGGAACCGTGCTGGGAATCCTGGCGGGGTTTTATGATAAATCCATCGGGGGGGCCTTTATCATGCGGTTCACCGACTTCTTCCTGGTCATCCCCTGGCTTCCCCTGATGCTGGTCCTGGCGGCCATTCTGGGCACCAGCATCTGGAACATCATCCTGGTCATCGGCCTGACCGGGTGGGCCGGAACCACCCGGGTGGTGCGGGCCCAGACCTTGTCGATCCGGGAGAGACCCTACATTGAAAGGGCCGTGGCCATCGGTTCAAGCAACAAACATATCATGTTCAAGCATGTTCTTCCCAACGTGTTCCCCCTGATTTTTGCCAACACCATTCTTGTCTCGGCGGTGGCCATCCTGTCGGAAACAACCTTGAGCTTTCTGGGGCTGGGGGATCCGACCCGACCGAGCTGGGGAATGATGCTCCACTATGCCTTCTCTTCCGGCGCCGCCAGTATCGGGGCCTACTGGTATTTTATTCCCCCCGGGCTGTCGGTGGTTCTGGTGGTGCTGGCTTTTACTTTTTTGGGATACGCGTTTGACGAAATCCTGAATCCGAAGTTGAAAAAAAGGTAGGCCCATGAATTTATTAGAAGTCAGAGGACTCAAGACCTATTTTAAAACACAGAAGGGCATGGTCAAGGCGGTTGACGATGTCAGTTTTTCCCTGAGGGCCGGAAAGGTGCTGGGGTTGGTGGGAGAATCGGGGTGCGGAAAGACCACCACCGCCCTGTCCATCGCCAACCTGCTTCCTCCGGAGGGCGAAATCGTGGGGGGAGAGATATTCCTGGAAGAGGTGGATCTTCTTAAATTAAGTGCCAACAAAATGCGGAAGAGAAGGTGGAAGGATATTTCCATCGTCTTCCAGGGGGCCATGAACGCCTTGAACCCGGTCATCCGGGTGGGGGACCAAATCGCCGAAGCCCTGGTGCTGCATGAGAAGATGACCTATGCCCAGGCGATTGAGAGAACCCGTGAGTTGTTCCGCCTGGTGGAAATTGATGAAGACCGCATCAATCACTACCCCCATGAGTTCAGCGGCGGGATGAAACAGCGGGCCATGATAGCCATGGCCCTGGCGTGTAATCCCAAAATCATCATCGGCGATGAACCCACCACGGCCCTGGACGTGATGGTTCAGGCCCAGATTTTGAACCTGATGGAGAAGCTGAAAAAAGAAATCAATATGGGGATGATCATCATCACCCATGATTTGTCCATCCTGGGGGAAATTTGCGATGATGTGGCCATCATGTATGCGGGTAAAATTGTCGAGAAGGGGCCGGTGGAGGCGATTTTTTCCCAACACACCCATCCGTATACCCGCAAACTTATCGAAGCCTTTCCGGATATCTACGGCGAGCGCAAGCTGGCCCAATCCATTCCCGGTAACCCCCCCAGTTTATTGTCCCCCCCCGAAGGCTGCCGTTTCCATCCCCGCTGCGAATACGCCACGGATATCTGCCGAACCGTCGAACCGGTTCTGGTGCCCCTGGGGGACAACCACCTGGCGGCCTGCCATTGTCGAGGAGACTGGAATGAATAACCTGGTCGAAATTAAAGACTTGAAGGTTTACTTTGACATAAAGCGGGGCTTTATCGAAGATTTCTTTTCCAAGAAAAAGCTTCAGGTAAAGGCGGTGAACGGGGTGAGCTTTTCCCTGGAAAAGGGAGAAATTGTTTCCTTGGTGGGGGAGAGCGGCAGCGGGAAAACCACCATCGGCAAGGCTCTGTTAAATCTTGTTCCCGTTACGGAGGGTGAAATTCTCTTCCTGGGGGAAAAAGTCGGGGACAAAAAAGGGCAGGATAAAAAAACCTTTCGTCAAAACGCCCAGATGATTTTTCAGGACCCCTATCAGTCTTTGAATCCCCGGGATCTGAT
>CAYYNJ010000200.1:3778-5882 GCA_964472775.1 uncultured Spirochaetaceae bacterium | reverse complement strand
TGGTGGTCGTCGACAAGGGGGATCGCCTTGTCTTGTTGATCGATTCCATCTACTTTTACACGCATCTCGCCGGTTTCATCGTGTGTTTTTTTCAGGAAGGGGGGCAAGGGCAAGGGTATGCTGGGTTCCATCATCAAGGTGCCCCTCTTTATCCCCGCCTTGGTCTCTTCATTTCTGATATTAAACCTCATCTCCTACCACGGCTTGGTGAACACGGTGCTGCTGAACCTGAATCTTATCGAAGAACCCCTGCGGATGCTCAACGACAAATTCGGATGGGGGGTTGTGTTCATTCAGATTTGGAAGAATCTTCCCTTTGTTCTGCTCATCGTCATGGCCGCCCTGGCTTCGGTCAGGGATGATGTGATCGATGCGGCCAAGAATCTCGGCGCCGGATACTGGTCCATCCTCTTCAGAATTTATGTTCCCCTGGCCATGCCGGGGATTTTGGTTTCCATGATACTCATGTTCATTCGGGCCTTCGGCGATTTTCCCATCACCAGTGTGGCGGGGCCCCTTTATCCGGCCTCCCTGGCGGGGCGAATGCATATCATGGCCACCCTGTACCAGGAATGGGACCAAGCCGCCGTGCTCGGGGTCATCATCATCGTAACAACTTTTTTTGTCATCTGGTCATACTCAAGGCTGGCCGGCTTTGTTCAGGGAGAAGAATAATCATGGAAGCGACACCCCTTCATCAGCGCCAAGCCCGGAGAATGAAAAATTTCTACCTCATGCTTACCGCTTTTTTTATCATCGTGCAGCTCTTGTGGGTCGGCGTTCCCATTATCATGGCCGTACTCTGGTCTGTGGTGGATCCTAAGAACCCCTGGTCCTATCCCAACATCATCCCTCCCAGTTTCTCCCTGGAACCGTGGAAGTATGTTTTTAACTACACCAATATCGCCCGGGCCCTGCGGACTTCCTACATGGTGGCCCCCCTGGCGGTGATTCTTTCGTTTTTACTATCCCTGCCCACCGCCTACGTGCTGGGGAGAAAAAACGTTCCCGGTAAGAAGGTTTTCATGCTGGTTATCCTTTTGCCCATCATCATGCCGGGAATGGTGGTGGCCCTCTTTTTGAGCCGGGTGTTCACCTCCTTCGGATTGAGCCAAACCTTCTTCGGCCTTGTGCTGGCCCATACCTTGATGAGCATGCCCTACATGATCCGGGTCATGACCACCAGTTTTCAGGCCATCCCTCAGGATGTGATAGATGCGGCGGAGAACCTGGGGGCGGGAACCCTGGTGAAGATCAAGGATATATTTCTGCCCATGATCAGGCCGGGACTTCTGGCGGGGATGATTTTCGCCTTCACCACCAGCATCGAAGAGTTCAATCTCACCTTCATCATCGGTACCCCTACCTTCGAAACCATCCCGACCATTCTGTATTCCTTCATGGGGTACAACTTCATCCGCACCAACGCATCGGTGGTGGCCTTGCTCATGATGACGCCGAACATCATTATGCTCTTCATCGTGGAGCGTTTCCTTAAATCAGATTATTTAGCAGCTTCCCTCGGAAAGATGTGATGCTGATAAATAAAAATAAAGAACGGAGGATTTTTATGAAAAGAATTATCGTGTTGCTGCTGATTCTGTGTACGGCGGCGGGTTTGGCCTTTGCCGGAGGGGCGTCGGAACAACCCGCCGAGGCTCCCGCGGTGGATCTGCAGACCGCCGACTGGGACAGCATCGTGGAAGCCGCCCAGGCGGAAGGGGAAGTGACTTTTTACGCCTGGTATTTTCCCGATTATTTCAAAGAGGCGGCCCAGGATTTTGAGAACCAGTACGGCATTAAAGTAAACCTGATCATCGGTGATCAGACCGCCAACTTCAACAAAGCCATTTCCGAGAAGGACCGGGAAGTGGGTACCATCGACGCCATGATCGTGGGGGGCCAATGGGTGAAAACCACCATGGACCTGGATATGTTCTACGGGCCTTTGAAGAATGTCATTCCCGATGCGGATAAACTGGCCCCCTCCCTTTGGGAAGTACAGGAAGGGGTTCTGACCAAGGGACTTCTGACTCCCTTTCATAGGAACCAGACCGGAATCCTCTACGATCCCCAGCCGGTCACCAACCACCCACACACTCGG
>CAYYNJ010000200.1:0-3768 GCA_964472775.1 uncultured Spirochaetaceae bacterium | reverse complement strand
ATGCGGTTATAAAGAGCAATGGCCTTGGCCGACTGCCTCTTCTGCCTCCGAATCGTACCCGGATGTCCGAGGGTCGCAATCGGCCATCCGATAGTAGTATAGGCGAGTGGTTAGGACCCAGACCTGGGAAGAGCTGGAAGCCTGGATTGATGCCAACCCGAAAAAATTCGGTTTCAACGATCCCTCCAAGGGCGGTTCGGGCCAGGCCTTTGTTCATACCCTTATCAAAGAAACCACCGGCGGTTTGGAAAAATACATGGGAGATTCGGAGGTTGACCCCGCTAAGGTGGCCAACTGGGATCTGGCATGGCAGTGGGCCAATGACCGGAAAGACCGGCTCACCTTTACCGCTTCCAACAACGACTCCATCATCCGGCTGAACGACGGCGAGCTGGCCATGACTTTTGCCTGGGATGACAACGTCAAGGATATGATGAACAAGGGGAACCTGTTTTCCCGGGCCATGATGTACATCCCCTCCATGGGCTGTGCCGGCGGCGGCGATACCATGGGGATCCTGAAAAACGCCCCCCACAAAGCGGCGGCGGCGGTTTTCATCTATCACATCACCACCAGAGAGCAGCAGCTGAAGAAGTTTGAAATGGTGGGAGCTTATCCTTCGAGAACCGACATAAATATCGAAGGTGCCCTGCTGAGTGAAGCCGACCGGGCCGCCAATGCTTTGGCCTGGTTTCCCGCTCCCTACAAAACTCAGATGATCTCTGAATTTGTTAAAAATGTGTTGATGAAATAAAAATCTGCTATCAAGCCGGTTTTCCCTGTTCCGGAAGGACCAGGAAGGGCCGGCTTGTCTTTCTTACGGTTAGATTGTAAACTCGACGGGCATTGAATTCTTCGTCCTTTCCGGTGTCGGGCCTTCGGCGGATCGGGGGCGGGCGGTACAGTTGGAAAAACCAAAACGTAAAGTGTTAAGGATTTATGGCCGTAACCATCAAGGATATAGCAAAAATGGCCGGGGTGACCCACTCCACCGTCTCCCGGTGCCTGAACGACAAACCCGGTGTCTCCGAGGCCATGAGGCTGAAAATTAAACGGATCGCCCAAGATTTGGGGTTTGAATTCAACGCCAACGCCCGGGGTTTGAATACCAGCAAAACGGGAACCATCGGTATTATAGTCAACGAAGATGATGCGGACGGGCAGCCCCATATTTTTACCAATACCTTTCTCAGGCACATCCGGCAGCAGCTGGAAGAACACGATCTGGATACCTTAACCACCTTTTCTCATAACAACTTCTCGGGGAAGGATAACATCCTCAAACTGGTTAATAGGAGAAAGGTCGACGGTCTCATCATATTAAGTAATAACATCGGCCTCGATTCCATCAAATTTCTTCATGAGAATAATTTCCCCTTTATCTATGCCCATCAGGTTCCTCCCGAGACGGCGGAAACCGTCAACGCGGTTTACTGTGATCACTTTCGGGGGGGGTACCTGGCGGCCCGGCATCTTCTTGACCGGGGCTATAAAAGGCTCCTGTGCCTTTCCCGCCGGGATAACCGTACCGAGTTCATCCTTCGGACCAACGGTTTCTCCGCCGCCCTTGAAGAAGCGGGGATTCCTTTTGACGAGAGCAACATCGTTCCCGTGGAGGGGTTTCTCCATTCCGGTCCGAAAATCATCGAAGACATCCTCCCGCTCCTTAAAAACCACGACGCCATTTTCGCCCACACCGACCTCATCGCCCTGGTGGTTATGAAAGAACTGCTCAAACGGGGGTATCGGATCCCCGATGACCTGGCCGTTGTGGGTTACGACAACAGCGAGCTTTGTTCGTTTTTCGAACCCAATTTGTCTACCATAGCCCAGCCGGCCAAGCAGATTTCCCTTCAGACCTGTAATAGCCTTATTAAAATTCTGTCCGGCAGTGCCGAGCATAGCCGGATCATCATTCAGCCTGAGCTGGTGGTTCGAAAATCGACCTAACCATTTTTCCGGCGGGGCAGGCAGGCTTCATCCTTATCCACGGTTCGGAACACCAGGCAAGGGGCTTTCTGTTTTTCTTTAAAGCCTAGGTAAACCTTTTCCCGTATCCCGGGCGGAACCTCAGAAATTTCCCCCAGGGGGTGCGAAAGTGCTTTACATCTTAAAGGTTTCGTTTTACAATATGCGCACACGTGTGAGTAAATGCGTGGGAAATAAATTAGGAGGAAACATGAGAAAACTATTATTAATGGGACTGATTCTTGTCCTGGCTCTGTCCGGGCTGTTTGCGGGGGGGCAAAATGAAGGGGAAGCCTACGACCGGCTGACCGTCTACTGCGCCCTTCCTGAAACCGAAATACCTTCCTATGTGGAAGCTTTCAAAGCGGATACGGGAATCACCGTGGATTACGTCCGTCTGTCCGCCGGAGAGATTCTCTCTAAGATTCAGGTAGAGAAAAACAATCCCCAGGCCAGCGTTTGGTACGGCGGTAACTGCGATACCTTCATCGCCGCCACTTCCATGGACCTGCTGGAACCCTATGCTTCTCCGGAGCTGAAAAACATTCCCGAGAGCTACCAGGATCCCGATAACTTCTGGGCTCCTGTCTATGTGGGTGCCCTGGCCTTTGCGGTGGACCGCGACTGGTTTACCCCCAAGGGATATGACTACCCCGCTTCCTGGGACGACCTGCTCAAACCGGAATTCAGAAACCTGATCTCCATGGCCCACCCCGGTTCCTCCGGAACCGCCTACACGGTACTGGCCACCATGGTTCAGATGCTGGGTGAAGAAGAAGCCTTTGCGTATTTGGCCAAACTCGACGATAACATCCGTCAGTACACCAAATCCGGCTCCGCTCCCCCCAAAGACGTAGGCCTGGGTGAAGCCGCCATCGGTATTGCCTTTTCCCACGACTGCCTGAAACCCGCCGTCCAGGGATATCCCGTGGAACTTTCTTTTCCCAAAGAAGGAACGGGATACGAAATCGGGGCTATTGCCCTGCTGAAGAACGGACCCGAAAAAGAAGCGGAGAACGCTAAGATTTTCATCGACTGGGTGCTGAGCAAGAAGGGGCAGGACATCTACTCCCAGAACAGCTCTTTCCGGCTTCCCGTCAATGTGACCGCCGCCGTTCCCGAGGGTGCCGTCAACATCAAAGATCTTCCCATTATTGAGTATGACTTCATCTGGGCGGGAGAAAACCGGGCCAGACTGATTGAGAAGTTTACCGCCACCATCGCCAACAAGGACAACCTTAGATAATCTTGTTTTCCGGAAACCCTTTACGGGTTTCCGGATTTTCTATTCCAGTTTCCGGTGTCCCTCCGGGGAGTACGGAAATTATCAGGTATAAACATGAACAACAACACTGCTGATTTCTTATGGAAGCTGAGAATGCTCCGTAAAGAACCGTTTCTTATCATTTTTATTGTCATTCTTTTGGCATTGCTGACCCTTTTCGTGATTTATCCTCTTTTCATGATTGTCAGGTACAGCATAACCACCGACGGGGGGACCTTATCGATTCAGACCCTGTTTGATGTACTGAAAAACAGGTCTTACCGTATTACCTTTTCCAACAGTATAAAGCTGGGGGTTATATCCGCGGTCATCGCCACCATAATCGGGTATATTTTCGCCTTTACCATCACCCGTACCGAAGTGCCCCTGAAGGGGTTCATGAAGACCATGGCGACCATTCCCATCATTTCGCCGCCCTTTGTTCTTTCTTTGTCTATTATTTTCCTTTTTGGACGAAAAGGATTGATCACTAACGGCCTTCTGGGCATCACCGATTTCAACGTCTACGGAATGCA
>CAYYNJ010000199.1:0-5930 GCA_964472775.1 uncultured Spirochaetaceae bacterium | reverse complement strand
GGATGCTCGATGACCAGGGTTTTTTCTACATCGGTGTCTTTGATAAGTGGAGCAAGGATACCGACGCCCGGGTCCTTTGTGCCTTCCGGGGCCAGGACGGGATCCTCCTTGAAGAGTATCAGGCGGGCTGGCGTCAGGGGGGAGGAATGGCCGTGGCGGCTTTGGCGGCGGCTTCACGGGCCGGAAGCAGGGGCGATTTCGAGCCCCGGGATTATCTTGCGGCGGCGGTGAAGGGGTGGGACCACCTGGAGAAGGCGGGCCCGGTCTACCTGGATAACCGCCGGGAAAATATCATTGATATTACCTGCGCCTTGACGGCGGCGGTGGAACTCTACCGGGCCTCCGGTGAAGAGAAGTATTTAGTCCGTGCATACCAGCGTTATGAACAGCTCAGGGACCTTTACGATGCAGACCGGGGCTGTTTTTCCACCGAGCCCGGCGGAGACCGGCCTTTTTACCACCCCTCCGATGCGGGGCTGCCCCTGGCGGCGCTGTTGGAGTACCGGACGGTGATCACCGATCCTGTCATAAAAGAGGAGGCGGAGGAGTTTATCAGAGCCGCCGCCTCCCGTGAGGCCGCCTTGGCGGCCTTACCGGGAAACCCTTTCGGCCTGGCCCGGCAGTGGGTAAAACCCGTGGATGGTCCTGCGGCCCTGGGGTTTTTTATGCCCCATAAAAATGAATCGGGCTACTGGTGGCAGGGCGAAAACGCCCGGCTCGGATCCCTGGCCTACGCCCTGGGCGCGGCCCGTCGGTTGTTTCCCCCCGGCGGGGAAACAAGCAGCCGGCTTTCGGCTTTCGCCCTGGACCAGCTCCACTGGATCCTGGGCCGTAATCCCTTCGATATCTGTATGCTCCAGGGCCGGGGCCGCCACAATCCCAGCTACGAAGAACACTACCCCAATGCCCCCGGGGGAATTTGCAACGGCATCACCGCCGGATTTGAAGACCAGGACGACCTTGATTTCCTTCCCGCCGCTTTGGAAGGCCGGGGTGATCATCGATGGCGTTGGAGCGAGCAATGGATCCCCCATGCGGCATGGTTCCTCCTGGCCTTGACAACCTTATCAGACCACGGGAGAAGCTAGTTCTATGAATGACCTCATCCTATGCCCCACGCCGCGCCGGATGGACCTGAAGCCGGAGTTATTTCCCCTATCCGAAGAGTCCATGGACCAGGTCCGGGCCTTCGTGATGGGCGGCCCCCTGCCCGAAGGTTTTCAGTACCGGCGGAGCGGGGGAAATGGAAACCCCGACTGGTACAAGGTCGAAACAGGTTTGGAGGGGGCGGTGATCTTCGCCGAGTCGGAGAAGGCGGTTTACTTAGCCGTCCAAACGATAAAACAAATTATCAGCCAAACCGGTTCCGGTTTACCCTGCGGCATTTTGGAAGATTGGGCGGATTTTCCCGTTCGGGCCGTGATGATCGACATCAGCCGCGACAGGGTTCCCACCCTGGATACGGTAAAAGAACTTATTAACATGCTTTCCTCGTGGAAGTTCAACCAGCTTCAGCTCTATACCGAACACACCTTCGCCTACCGGGGCCATGAAGAGGTTTGGAAGGAAGCATCGCCCTATACGGCGGAGGAGCTTAAGCTGATCATTGCCTTCGCGGAAGAGCGGGGGATGGAGGTGGTTCCCAACCAGAACTCTTTCGGACACATGGAACGATGGTTGAAGCACGGCCCTTATCAGTATATGGCTGAATCCCCCGAAGGCTTCGAAGACCCTTGGGGCATATTCCGCCCCGAATCTTCCACCCTCTCACCGGCGGTGCCCGAAGCTTTGGGTTTTTTAGAAGGCCTCTACGACCAGCTTCTTCCTTTATTTCATTCCGATTATCTCAATGTGGGGGGGGATGAACCGTGGGAGCTTGGTAAAGGCCGAAGCCGCCGGCTCTGTGAAGAAAAAGGTCTTGCCCAGGTTTATATCGATTTCATCCTCAAGCTCCATGGCCTGGCGCGGAAAAAGGGAAAGAAGATCCAGATATACGGGGACATCATCATGAACTACCCCGAACTGGTGAACCAGCTGCCCCAGGACCTGATTTTGGTAAACTGGGGCTACGAAGCGGATCATCCCTTCGAAAAAGAATGTCCTATCCTTTCGAAGGCGGGTATACCTTTCTATGTTTGTGTGGGCACCTCGGCCTGGAACAGCCTGGGGGGCCGTTGGAATAATGCCAAAACCAACATCCTCAAAGGAGCCGTGGAAGGTCTAAGACACGGAGCAGCGGGCTTCATGGTTTCTGAATGGGGGGATAACGGCCACTGGCAGCAGTTTCCTGCGGCCCTGCCGGGATTCCTTCTCGCCGCCGCGGTTTCATGGAATGGGGAAGCCGCCGAATCATTCGACGACACCGCCCAGATTGCCCAGCATATATTTCAGGGCCGGCGGGGAATGGCCGAAGCCCTGCTGCTGGCGGGGGCGGTGTGGGAAAAATCGAAAAGGCCGCTTCACAACGTATCTCTGCCCTTCCTTCTTTTGGCCGATCCGGTGTACCCCTATTACCGGGCTGACTACCGTCATTTTAGAAACCATGAATTTACCGCGGAATGGGGGCTTTTAGGGGAGGCTGAGAAAAAATTAGCCCGGGAAGAGGGGGCCGACCCCCTGATGACCGCGGAGATTCAGCTGACCATCGACCTGATGCGTCACGCCTGCCGGCGCGGAAAGCTTCAGTTCGGCACCACCGATCTTCTGGTTATCCAGATAGAGGAGGCGGAGCGGCACCGGCTTTATGCCGAGTTGAATTCCCTGATCGCCAGATACAAAGACCTTTGGCTGTTACGATCCCGTCCCGGGGGGCTTACAGACAGCGTTGACCGGTTGGAACGGTTGAGAGATTCTTACCTGAGGGAAGTCTGAAGATTTGAGTGAGTGCTGCCCCTAGAGCAGTTTTTTGAGATGCTCCAAGGCCACGGGCTTACTGATGTAATACCCCTGTATTTCCCGGCAATTATTGTTTTTCAGGTATTGAAACTGCGATTCTGTTTCCACTCCTTCGGCGATGACGTTGATGTTCATGACCTGGGCCAGGGAAATGATGGACCGAACCAAGGCCGTGTCGGAACGCTTTTCCGGTATTTGTTTGATAAATGATTTGTCAATTTTCAGGGTGGAAAGAGGGAATTTCTGAATGTAAGAGAGAGAAGAATAGCCGGTGCCGAAGTCGTCCACCGCTATGCTGACCCGGGAATCCCTCAGTTTTTGCAGGACCGACAAGGTGCTGTCCATATTTTTCATGGCCATGCTTTCGGTAACTTCCACCTCGAGATTTTCCGGGGGGAACCCTGTGTCGTTAAGGATGGAAAGAATCTTAGACACCAAAAGCTTGTCGGAGAACTGAACCCCCGAAAGATTCACCGCCAGATTCAGGGGGCTGGTTCTGTCTTTATTCACACCGTTGATATCCTGGCAGGCCTTTTTCAATACCCATTCACCGATGGGGATGATAAGACCCGATTCTTCGAGAATCGGAATAAACTCATCGGGGTAGACTATTTCACCGGTGGCCCGATGCCACCGGATCAGGGCTTCCATGCCGGTGATGCAGTTTTTTTCCATGTTGAATTTCGGCTGATAATGAATCTTGATCTCATCCCGTTCCAGGGCGGTCCTCAGCAGGGTTTCCAGGTGCTGACGTTTTTTCAGGGCCTCATCATCTTCTTTGCGGTAAAAAGCGAAGGATCCTTTGCCCAATTTTTTCGCTTTCCGCAGCGCCAGGTTGGAGTTTTTCAGCACCGCCTCAACAGACTCGTTGTCGGCGGGGTAGAGGGATATGCCCTGGGTGGCGGATGAAAAAAGTTCTTTTCCCCCGATGGTAAAGGGTTTTTGCAGTTCGCCCTGGATTTTTGTTACAATCATGCTCACTTGGTCAACCGTTTCCACATTAGAGAGGAAAATATTGAACTCATCTCCCCCGTACCTGGAGATGGTATCGGTTTTCCGGCAGAGCTGCTCCAGCCGGGCACCCACCCCGTGTAAAAGCTGATCCCCCACTTCAGAGCCGTAACTATGATTTACCAGGGAAAAATTATCCAGCCCGAGGCTTATGACCGCCACGTGGGATTTTTCTCTGTCCGCCTTTCCGGCGGCCATTTTGAGCCGGTCCCGAAAGAGGGTGCGGTTGGGAAGTCCGGTGAGGCTGTCGAAAAACGCCAGGTAGTTGTAGTCATCCTCCAGCTTCCGGCTGGCCGAGAGGTCGCTGAAGATGATAGAGAAGCCGGAGGTCCGGCCCCGCTTGTCGGTGTTGCGGACGATGGAGGTGAGCTGAGGAAACATCTCACCGGTCCGGCGTTTGCTCCAGACTTCTCCCCGCCAAAATCCTTTTTTCTCGATGCCGTCTATGATGCTTTGATACAACTCCGCTTTATGAGAGTCAGGAAGAAGAATTTCAGCGGGATGAGAAACCACCTCCGCCGCCTTGTACCCGGTTATTTTTTCAAAGGCCCGGTTGACCATGACAATGTTTTGCTGACGGTCGGCGATGATGATTCCTTCGGTGCTGTTTTCAAAAATGGTGGCCGCTCTCTCGAGTTCCAGGGTGCGGTGGCGGATGGTCCGATCAAGATATCTTTTGTTGAGATATAAAAGAAGGACGATGAGGAAGAGCAGGAGGATCACCGCTGTTCCCGCCGCCAGTAAGGACTTGTTGAACGGTTTCCCCGGGGTAAGCCATTTGTCCTGGAGGGTATAGAAATAAGAGTTTTTTTGAGCCTTTAGTTCGGCTAACCGGGCGGTGATTCTTTGAAAATCGGGGATGAAATCGTTGCCCAAGGCGGTAACCGGATACGCCGATTGAGGAGAGAAAACCGTGGCGGTGGGAACGATACCCTCGACTCCCATCAAAGTGGTGTTGGCGGTGACACCGCCGAATAAATCACCATTTCTCACCGAATTAAAGAGTTCATCAAAGCTGTCAACCTCCACCGGCTCAAAACTGATGCTCAGATTACGCATGAACAAGTCGAAATTCTTACCCACCACATCGTCTTTCACCATCCCTATTTTCTTATGGGCCAGGCTCATGATGTCAATGAAATCGGTACCGGGGGCGGTGAACAGCTGTCCCCATCCGCCGGCCAGGCTGACGGGGGGAAAGTAGAAAAGCTCCTGCCGGGCCTCGGTTTTCAGCAGTGATGTGAAAAGGTCAATCTCGCCGGCTATCAGTTTGGGATAGATGACCGAGAAGGGGGCGACTTCTATCACGTAGGGAATATCCAGCTCGTCCATGATGGCGGTAAAAAGCTCCACAAAGAAGCCCGTGGGGTGTCCGTGGTCATCCACGAAGGTGGTGGGAGGGGCATCGGGGACGATGCCGTAAACCACCGGTTCCTTATGCTGAGTCGAAAAAAGGGGGGTAAGAAGGAAACAAAGGGTCAGGAAACACCAAATGACCGTCGATCGTCTGCCCATAAAACCGTTTTAGCCTCCCTCCGTATTTCATAAAATGAATGTTTCAAGTATAAAAATAATTATAGAAGAGGATGGGATTCATTGCAAAAATGTTTATTAAAAAATATTAAAAAATGATGGGGCGTTTTCTGGTTTGACTTCTTCCTGATGCTGTATTACACATTTTAAGAGGAGAAACGGATGTACAGTACCCTTTGGCAGATTCACGGTATTATCATGACGGCCGCCTTTGTATGCATGGCTGCGGGGGTTTTCATCAACCTGCGGTTCAAGGGAAAGAAGTGGCGGCTCAAGTACCACCGTATGCTGGGCGGCGGGGGAGCCGCCCTGGGTATGGCTGCCCTGATTTTAGCGGTGGTGATGGTTCAGTCTTCCGGAGGCTACCATCTGCGTTCCCCCCATGCCGTGATGGGATCTCTTACTTTTTTGTTGATGATGACCGTTCCCGCCCTGGGGGCCAGCCTGAAAAGGGTGAAAAATAAAAAAAGCGTCAAGAAGGTGCATGCCGC
>CAYYNJ010000198.1:0-5939 GCA_964472775.1 uncultured Spirochaetaceae bacterium | reverse complement strand
AAATCCAAGCTTACCGATGCCGCTGCGGCGGTGGAAAAGAGACTCAAATCCGGGGATCAGGTGGTCCTCGGCCCCGCCGCCGGAGCCCCGGTGGAGCTCAACGCCGCCATGCTCGCCCAGGCGGGGCGCCTGAAGGATGTGAAGGTGTTTCACATGGTGCCCCTTCACGACTGCTCCTACTGCGACGCCCGATATGAGGGGATCTTCCGGCACAACACCACCTTTGCGGGAGCCCCCACCCGGGGAGCGGTGAATGAAGGCCGGGCGGATTTCATCCCCTGTTTCTTTTCCGAGCTGCCCAAGGTTATCCGGGAGGGGCTGCTGCCGGTGGATGTGGCGATGATTTCCGTTTCCCCCCCCCGATGAGCACGGCTACATGAGCTACGGCCTGGCGGTGGACTACACCCTTCAGGCCGCCGAGTCGGCCAAAATCGTGGTGGCGGAGGTGAATAAAAGGATGCCCCGGACCATGGGGGCCTTCATCCATGTCTCCGAGATCGATTACCTGGTGGAAACCGACTACGATCCCATCGAAATTCCCCTTCCCAAAATCGCCGAAGTGGAGAAACAGATAGGGGCTCACATCGCCACCCTGGTGCCGGACCGGGCGAACCTGCAGCTGGGCATCGGGGCCATTCCCGACGCGGTGCTGGGTTTCCTTACCTAAAAGAAGGACCTGTGGATTCACACCGAGATGTTTTCCGATGGGGTGGTGGATCTCTTCGAGAGAGGGGTGGTGACCAACAAGTACAACAACCTGAATCCGGGAAAATTCGTGGCCACCTTCCTGATGGGAACCAAGCGGCTCTACGAATTTGTTCATAATAACCCGGCGGTGTTAATGCGGCCCGTGGACTACACCAACTCGGTGCTGGTGGCGGGGCGGATGGAGAATCTTATTTCCATTAATTCCGCCCTGGAGGTGGACCTCCTGGGTCAGGTCTGTTCCGACATGATAGGGGACCAGCAGTTCTCCGCCGTGGGCGGTCAGGTCGATTTTGTCCGGTCCGCCACCTACTCGCCGGGGGGCAAGTCGATCATCGCCTTTCCCTCCACCGGCAAGGGCGGCACTATCTCGCGCATCGTTCCCCGGCTTAAGGAGGGGGCGGCGGTCACCACCAGCCGGAACGACGTGGACTATGTGGTCACCGAATACGGCATCGCCGCCCTCCGGGGACGGAGCAACGCCCAGCGGGCGGAAGCCCTGATTGCCATCGCTCACCCCGATTTCCGTGACGGCCTCCGGGCCGCCCTGAAGAGGTAAGGCGGTCATGGCGGATAAGTTCGTACGGTTTGAACAGAAGGGGGCGGCGGGAATTCTGACTTTCAGTGCCCCGGAACGGCTGAATGCCCTGAACAGCGCCGCCCTGGATGACCTGAAGGCCGCCCTGGAGGGGCTTGAAAAGGATCTTCCGGCGGGAATGCGGGCCCTGGTGGTCACCGGTGAGGGCAAGGCCTTCATCGCCGGCGCCGACATTAAAGAGATGGAACATATGACCCCCGGGGAAGCGGCGGCTTTCTCCCGGAAAGGGCAGGGGGTCATGAACAGTCTGGCCTCCTTTCCCTTGCCGGTGATTGCGGCGGTGAACGGATTTGCCCTGGGGGGCGGACTGGAGACGGCCCTGGCGTGTGATTTCATCTACGCTTCGGAAAAGGCCCGGCTGGGGCTGCCGGAAACCACCCTGGGAATTTTCCCCGGTTTCTCCGGGAACCGCCGGCTTAAGGAACGTATCGGCGCCGCCCGGGCCAAGGAGCTTATCTTCACCGGCCGGCTTATCCGCGCCGAGGAAGCCCTGGCCCTGGGGCTGGTCAACAAGGTCTGCGCTCCTGAAACGCTGCTGGACGATGTTCTGGCGGTGGTGGAGGAGATCACCCGGACCAGTCCCCACAGCGTAGCCCGGGTGAAGGAGTATCTCAATTATTCAGGGGGGCAGGAAGAGACCCTGCTGGACCGGCTCGAACAGGACCGGTTTGGTTTGCTCTTCGGACACCCCGATCAAAGGGAAGGCATGGGTGCTTTCCTGACAAAAACCGAACCGAAATGGAGGAATGAAAAATGAAGGATGTGTATATTCTCGACGCGGCCCGGACGGCCATCGGCAGTTTTGGAGGCGGCCTGGCGGAGGTTTCCGCAGTGCAATTGGGCGAAGCGGTGATCAAACCGCTGCTGGAACGGAACAAGCTGCCAGGAGAAGCGGTGGATGAAGTTCTTCTGGGTAATGTTCTTCAGGCCGGCCTGGGTCAGAATGTGGCCCGGCAGGTGCTGATCGGCAGCGGCATCCCGGTGGAAAAAACCGCCATGACCGTGAACATGGTCTGTGGTTCGGGGCTGCGGACCCTGGCCTTGGGCGCCCAGGGAATCAAATGCGGTGATGCGGATCTGGTAATAGCGGGAGGAACGGAAAATATGTCCCTGGCCCCCTATGCCCTTCCCAAGGCCCGGACCGGATACCGGATGGGTAACGGTGATGTGGTGGATTTGATGATTAAGGACGGTCTGTGGGATATTTTTAATGATTACCACATGGGTATCACCGCCGAAAACCTGGCGGAGAAGTACAGTATCAGCCGGGGAGAGCAGGATGCCTTCGCCGTGGCCTCCCAGAACAAGGCCGAGGCCGCCCAGGCGGCGGGCCGGTTCAAGGATGAGATTGTTCCCGTGGTCATTCCCCAGCGCAAGGGAGACCCCGTGGTCTTCGAGAACGATGAGTACATCCGCAAGGGTGCCAGCCTGGACGGCATGGCCAAGCTTCGGCCTGCCTTTAAGAAAGACGGCAGCGTCACCGCCGGCAACGCTTCGGGAATCAACGACGGCGCCGCAGCGGTCATCCTGGGAAGCAAAGAGGCGGCGGACAAATACGGCCTCAAACCCATGGCGAAAATTGCCGGATACGGCTACGCCGGCGTCGATCCCTCTATCATGGGTATCGGTCCCGTGGAAGCGGTCCGGACGGCCCTGGCCAAGGCGGGCTGGTCCATCGGCGATCTGGAACTGATTGAAGCCAACGAAGCCTTCGCCGCCCAGTCCCTTTCGGTGAACAAGGAGCTGGGATGGGATACCTCGATCATCAACGTCAACGGCGGCGCCATCGCCCTGGGTCATCCCATCGGAGCTTCCGGGGCCAGGATTCTGGTGACCCTGCTGTACGCGATGAAGAGACGGGGCCTCAAGAAAGGCTTGGCCACCCTCTGTATCGGCGGCGGCATGGGCGTGGCCCTCTGCGTGGAGATGGTCTAACCGACCGGTTAAGCAAAATATTTCGGGAACCGCCGCGGGCTGCGGCGGTATCCTTCCAAATTGAGGAGAAAGTAATATGGATATTAAGTGTGTAGGAGTATACGGCGGCGGAACCATGGGCAACGGCATTGTCCAGGTTTTTGCCCAGGCGGGTTTTGATGTGGTACTGGTTTCCCGGCGGCAGGAAACGGTGGATAAGGCTCTGGCCACCATCGACAAGAGTCTGGGGAAACTGGTATCCAAGGAAAAAATATCCGCCGGCGACCGGGATGCCGCCATGGGAAGAATATCTTCCTCCACCGACATCGCCCACTTTGCCAAATGTGACATGGTAATTGAAGCGGTGGCGGAAGACAGGGAGATCAAGAAAAACGTCTTTGAAACCCTTTCAGGGGTGGTAAGCGATGACTGCATCCTGGCCACCAACACCTCTACCATTTCGGTTACCGAGATCGCCACCTATGCCACCCACCCGGAACGGATGATCGGCATGCATTTCATGAATCCCGTTCCCCTGATGAGTCTGGTTGAGGTGATCAGCGCCCTGCAGACCAAGCCGGAGGTGGAAAAAGCGGTGGTGGAAGCCGCCGAGAAGATTGGGAAAACCCCCATCCTGGTGAAGGATTCCCCGGGGTTCGTCTTGAATCGAATCCTCATCCCCCTGATCAATGAAGGTATCGGCTGTCTCCAAGACGGTCTCGCCGACGCCGCCGCCATCGACAACATCATGAAGCTGGGGGCCCACCACCCCATCGGCCCCCTGGCCCTGGGCGACCTGGTGGGACTCGATGTATGCCTCAAGATCATGGAAGTGCTTTACCATGACTTCGGCGATCCCAAGTACCGCCCCGCTCCCCTGTTGCAGCGGATGGTGGCGGCGGGATACCTGGGCCGGAAAACCGGAAAGGGTTTTTACGAATACAATTAGTTTGGCCGGGGAGGGGAGGAGTGACGATTCCTTGTCTCCCCGACGGTAGGAAAAGGGCTCTGCCCTTTAGAAAGAGGAGAAAGAAACTATGACCAATATATGGCCCGTACCCCAGGTGAAAATCGGTCCTGGGATTATCAAAGAGCTTCCGGCCACCCTGCTGCCCCTGGGAATTTCCAAGGTGATGGTGGTGACCGACCAGGGAATCATCAAGGTGGGGATCTATGACAAGGTCAGAAAGATCCTCGAAGAAGGGGGGCTCACCGTGGTGCTGGAAGACGAGGTGAAGCCGGATCCCAGCATTCAGCTGGTGGATGCCATCGCCGCCAAGGCCCGTACCGCCGGGGTTCAGGGAATCATCGGCCTCGGGGGGGGAAGCTCCATCGACTCCGCCAAGGTGGCCGCGGCCCTTACCGGCAATGAAGGCTCTATAAAAGAGTATCTTGGGGTGGGAATCCTGCCCAAACCGGGGCTGCCCATCTTTGCCATTCCCACCACCGCCGGAACCGGAAGCGAGGTGACCTACCTCTCCATCCTTTCGGATCTGGAACTGGAAACCAAGAAGGGGTTTGGTTCTCCCTACATCATGCCCAAGGTGGCGTTCCTGGATCCCGAACTGACCGTGGGGCTTCCCCCGCAGATCACCGCCCCCACGGGAATGGACGCCCTCTGTCACTGCGTGGAAGCCTACACCTCCGCCAACGCCAACTATTTTTCCGACCCCCTGGCCATCAAGGCCATTGAGCTCATTGGCGCCAACATCCGGGAAGCCTACAACAACGGTTCCAACCTGGAAGCCCGGCAGAATATGCTTTTGGGAAGCCTATTAGCGGGGCTTGCCTTCGCCAATGCGGGGGTAACGGCGGTTCACGCCTTTGCCTATCCCCTGGGCGGAATGTTTCATGTGCCCCACGGCATGGCCAACAGCCTCATGCTCCCCACCATCATCAAGTTCAACGCCCCCGCCATGAAGGACCGGTTCGGCCATGTGGCGGAGCTGCTGACCGGCAAGAAAGGGGCGGACTGGCAGGATTGCATCGCCGAGATCGAGAAGCTCAGCAGCGACCTGAATCTGCCGAAAAACCTGAAGGCCATCGATATTCCCGAAAGCGCCATCAAGCCCATGTCCGTCTCCGTGATGGATCAGACCCGGCTGCTGGTAAACAATCCCCGGGAGGTGACCCAGCAGGATGCCTTCGACATCTACACCGAGGCGTACAATCGTTAAGAGATTCTGACCATCAATCCATCGGGGCCGTTTTCTTCGGAAGGCGGCCCCTTTTGACAAATCCGACCTTTATCCTTATAGTAGCCGCATAAAGATCCATGATGTTTTTCCGGTGAAGGGATTCCTTCCCTTGATCAAAGGAGTGCGCATGAACCCACTGGCCCAAGAACTCAACGACATTTTGAACGGAACCACTGTTTACGAATTACTTTCCGATTTCGGCAAGCGGTTTTATTTTCCCAAGGGTATTGTGACCCAATCTTCCGAGGCGAAGGACCGGGCCACCCGGTACAACGCCACGGTGGGAATGGCCACTTTGGGATCAGATCCGATCTTTTTGAACCATGTCAAAGGCTTGGTTCCGGGACTGACCGCAGGAGAGATGTTTCCCTACGCCCCCACCCCCGGGGTCCCCGCCCTCCGGCAGGCATGGAAGGAAGAGATGCTCCGGAAAAACCCCTCCCTTCAGGGATTTCCCGTTTCCCTCCCCCTGGTTACCACCGGCCTGACCCACGGAATTTCCACCGTGGCCGACCTGTTCATCG
>CAYYNJ010000197.1:0-5979 GCA_964472775.1 uncultured Spirochaetaceae bacterium | reverse complement strand
CGCGGACATCGAAGGCTTCCACTCCCGGAACGGAGGAACCCCGGAGACGGGCCAGGGCCACAGCCAGATTACGGGTCCAGTCCAGGCCAAAAAATGGATCCCTGCTGTCTTCATAACGCAACGACAGAGAGTTCCCCCGGGAAGCTAAATGCTTTTCTTTCAGGGGTTCCACTGGCAGGGGCTGTCCTATCAGAGGAAGGGCAAAGCCGTCTACCACCCACTTGGCAAAACCGGAACAGTTTAAACCGCCGCCGGCTTCCTGCCCGGCCAAAGACTCTATGTAGATGTATCGGCCGTCGCCGTCCATGGCACCGTCTTCCCGGTGTTGGAGCCGGCCTAATTCCTGCCGTATTCGCTGACTGAGTGTCTCTACCTCCCGGTCCTGTCTCCGCTGAGATGTCGGTTCAAAAAGATCCCAGGGAACCCGGTTTCCCGTCAGTTCCCTCAGCGAAGAAACTGGCACCGTCAAAACCTGGGCAAAAGAGAGAGGCAGGGGTACGGCAGCGGAAATTCTTTTACCCTGAAGATATACCTCCAGAGAGGTCCGCTCTTGAAAAGGAAAGATCCTCAGAAAGGTATCGGCTCCGTCATCCAGGAAGATTTTCATCTGGACGAAAGAACCGTCCCGCTTATCCCTTTTAACAACCACACTGCCCCGCCCCGCCACGGGATACAAAAAATCACGCTGATTCAGGAACAAATGGTACACCGCTTGGTCAGTCACCTCCGAACGAACCTTAACCAGGGTGCCGTCGTGGACCTGGGAGTAAACCCGGGGGACCGTGGCGGCCACCTCGTTGACGGGTGCAAAAAACCACTCCGAGAGCTGCCGTCTTATAACACTATTTTCAGGAAAGGGTTTAGTATTTAAAGCCGCATTGCCCTGAGCGAAAGGAGATGTCTGGGACCACAGAAAGGCAGGTATGAGAAGAAAGGCGGTTAAAAGAAAGGGTTTACGTACCATCCCTTACCTATCGGCGGGTTCAGGGATCGTCTTGAGAACCCTGACCGCGGGAGACCCGGGCGTGAAGCTTGAGAAGATCGCTCCGCAACTCCCGGATCCTGCCCCGCCAGTCGGGATCTTCCTCCTGAACCTCTTTCCAGAGCCGCTTCTTCACCCCTTCCAGGGTAAGGCCCTCTTCATAGACAAGGTAGCGGATACGGAACAGGAGATGAAGATCATCCCGGAGAAAATACCGCTTCCCCAGAGGGTCCTTCCGGGGAGAAAGGAGGGGGATCTCCTGTTCCCAGTACCGGATAACATGGGCTTTCACACCCAGCAGCCGGCATACCTGGCCCATGGAGTAGCCTTCCATGATTATCCTACCGGCCCCTCACTTCCAGCACAAAGGGCACCGAAGAGAATCCGAAGGTTTTACGGATCTTGTTTTTAATATAATTGAGATAGCCCTCGGAAAAGCCCTTCTCCCGGTTGACAAAAAGGACAAAGGAGAGAGGATTTATCGAGGTCTGGGTGATATACCGGGCCTTATACCTGAAACCCTTCACCAGGGGCGGTTCATAGTATTCTTTCCAACTCTCCAAAGCCTTGTTAAGCCGGGCCGTATCAATGCGGAGATTTAGCTGATTCCAGACCTTCACCGCCGATTTCATAAGCACATCTACCCCATCACCCTTCAAGGCCGACAGGGGGATCACAGGGGCAAAGTCGAGGATGGGAAAAACAAAGCGAACCCGGTCGGTCATGGCCTCGAGCAGATTAGGCTTATCTTCAAGTAAATCCCATTTGTTCAGCACAAGAATGATTCCTTTTCCCTTGCGAACCACCAGTCCTGCGATTTTTTTCTCCTGGTCCACCAGACCTTCCAAGGAGTCGATCATTAAAAACACCACATCCGCATCTTCGATGCTCTTGATCGAGCGGGTTACCGAGTAGTATTCCACGTTTTCATCCACCCGGTTTTTCCGGCGGATGCCGGCGGTATCGAGAATGTGAAAATTCTTACCCCGGTAAGTAAATTCGCCGGGGACCGCATCACGGGTAGTTCCGGGAATATCGGAAACGATGGCCCGGTCTTGGCCGGTGAGGAGGTTTAACAGGGTCGATTTCCCCGTGTTGGGTTTTCCCATCAGGGCAAGCCGGATTTCGGCCACCTTATGGGACCCTTTCCGGGGAAGGTCGAAATCGATCCTCTTGAAGATGATGTCTTCTAAATCGCCGAAGTTGTTACCATGGGTCGAGGAAATTCCCACCACATCAGAGAAGCCGAGGCTGAAAAAATTCCAGACATCATCCTCCCGCTGGGGATTATCAACCTTGTTTACCACCAGAACGATACGGTCAGTGTAGGGCCGCAGGGCCTCGATGAAGATCTCGTCCTCCGGGGTAATTCCGGTTACATCAAGAACCAGAAGAATCAGATCGGCGCCGGAAAGAACCGCCAGGCTGCGCTTAGTCACCAGAGAATCGAGTCCTTCCTGATCGACTTTGAACCCTCCGGTATCCACCAGGAAAACTTCCCGGTCCAGGTGGGTCCAAACCATGCCCACGGGATCCCGGGTCACCCCGGGGGTGGGATCGGTGATGGCCTTTCTATGGCCCAGAAAGCGGTTAAATAGAGTTGATTTACCCACGTTAGGGCGGCCCACAATGGCCACCAGGGGGAGTCCCGGATTAGAGGGAAAGAAAGTCGAATCGCTCACTCATCCATTCCTTTACATAACTGTCAATTTCTTTGTACGAACGCATATCCATAATATTTCCCACCATTTCTTCGGCATCAGCCATGGATACGGAACGGATTATTTTCTTTATTTCGGGAATGCTAAAAGCACTCATACTGTAAGCATCAAGACCAAGTCCCAGAAGAATCACCGCCGCCATGGGATCCCCCGCCATTTCTCCGCACATATTAACGGGGATGCTGGCGGCATGGGCGCTGTCGATGATCATCCTCAAGAGCCGCAGAATCGCCGGATGAAAGGGTTCGTAGAGGTAAGCTACCTTTTCGTTCCCCCGGTCCACGGCGATGGTGTACTGAATCAGGTCGTTGGTTCCAATGGAGACAAAATCAACCTTGTGGGCCAAAATGTCCGTGGTAACCGCCGCAGAAGGAACCTCAATCATGATACCCACGGGAAAATGTTCCTTGAAGGGAATCCCTTCAGCCCGAAGTTCTTCTTTTATCTCCTGAAGATAATCCAACAGGATATCCAATTCTTCCACCCCGGAAACCATGGGAAACATAATCCGAAGATTGCCGTGAACCGAAGCCCGTAGGAGCGCCCTCATCTGAACCCGGAACACCTCCCGGTGACTCAAACAGTACCGGATGGCCCGCCAGCCCAAAAGAGGATTTTTCTCTTCCAGGGCACCGCCCATGTTGGGAATGAACTTATCCCCCCCCACATCCAGAGTACGGATGGTTACGGGAAGTTCGCCCATATCCTGAAGCACCCGGGTATAGGAGTGGTACTGCTCTTCTTCGGTGGAAAACCCGCCGGGATCGAGAAACAGAAACTCGGAGCGGAACAAGCCGATCCCTTCGGCCCCGTGAACGATCACCGAATCGGTTTCCTCGGGAATTTCCACATTGGCAAAGAGCTGTATGAGTTTTCCGTCCCGGGTTTCCGCCGGAAGCTCGTTAAGAGTAAGAAGTTCCGACTCCCTCTTCTGCCACTGCTTGAGACGGTTGGCATACCGGTCCCGGGTTTCCTGGTCGGGAGAAATGATGACCTTCCCGGAATTACCGTCGATGATAATCTCATCTCCGCTGCGCACCTGAGAGGTAATACTGGAAAGTCCCAGTACGGCGGGTATTTCAAAAGCCCGTGCCAGGATGGCGGTATGGGAGGTTTTCCCTCCCGCATCCATGGCAATTCCCTTGACCCGCCTCTTATCCATGGCCACCGCATCGGAGGGCATGAGATTATGAACCACCAGAATCACATCTTCCTGAAGATCATTCAGGGAAATCCTCTCCCGGTAAAGAAGATGATTGAGAACCCTCCGGGAAACATCGTAAAAATCGACGGTCCGTTCCCTTAAATAGGGGTCTTTCAGGTTTTTAAAAACCTGAATAAACTCTTTGGCGGTACTGTAGAGCATGTGCTCCGCATTTTTCTTCTGTTTTCGAATCCCCTCCACCACTTTGGAGTTAAAATCAGGATCCTGCAGCATCAAAATATGGGAATCTAAGAACCGGCTCTCTTCGAGCCCCGAAGGGGTACTCTCTTTCAGCTCCTGAAGCTCTTTTTCTGCCCGGCCAAGGGCGGTTTCATACCGCTTAACCTCGGCTTCTAAATCTTCCACGGCTAAATCAAACTCGGGAACGCTAAGATTTTCATCGAGATAGTAGAAGATCTTTCCGATGGCAATGCCGGGAGAGCCAGATATCCCTTTTAGTTCTTTCATCAAGGACACTATAGTATTTTACCCCCCCCCTGTCAAATAGCCGGGCAGTCCGGCGTTGTCTGGCCAAAAAGGAATTATTCCCCAAACACCGGTGAATGTTCTAAAAAGAGAGGCGGTATTGCCGATAAATGGAGGGATGAAACGTAAGAAATCTTCCATAGGCTGTCTTTTTTGGATAGCCCTCATACTGCTGGTCCTCGTTATTTTTCTCTTCAACCGGAAGACCATCGAAACGGTCATGGACAATACGGGGTTCTGGGACGCCGTGCGAACCGACAAGGTAGAACCGGAGGTTCAGAGAACCACAGAAGAACCAGCACCCCAGGAAACACAGGAAAAAGAGACCGAAGTCCCCGCCCCTACCTCCCAGACCCCCGCCCGGGAACCTGTAAAAGAGCCGGAGCCGGAAATTGTCGAAGTAACCCCCTCTCAAGAGAGTTCACCCGAAGAAGAAGTATTACCCGCCGCTCCGGTGGAAGAAGGGCAGATGCGCCGTTCCAGGCTTTACTTTGTGAAGGTGGAACCGGACGGGAATATAGTCCTCAAGGGCATCGTCAGACCCGTCTACTTCCAGGATTCGCCTTTGACCGAAACCCTAGCCAATCTGCTGAAAGGCCTCTCGGTATCTGAGATAAATCAGGGGCTCCTCTCCCTCATTCCGGGGGATACCAGGCTTCTTTCGGTGTCCGTGGTAGAGGGAACTGCCTTTCTCAATTTCTCCGAAGAATTTCTCTTTAACTCTTTTGGCCGGGAAGGGTATACCGCCCAGCTTCAACAAATCGTTTACACCGCCACGGAATTTTCCACCGTGAAGCGGGTTCAAGTCCTCATTAATGGAGAAAAAAGAGATTATATGGGTTCCGAAGGGGGAATCTTCCTGGGAGCTCCCTTGACACGGGATTCCTTCTAAAGCCGGCCTCTAAAGAGGAAGGGCCTTTATCAAATCCCCGCCCTGATAAGAGGGGCGGGTCGTCCTGAGAAGAAAGAGGAATTCCCTATTCCCCTTACGGCCGGTAATGGGAGAGGCTGACACCCCATGAAGGTGCGCTCCTTCCTCTTCCAAGCCCTCTAGAGTTTCAATAAGAATTTCCCGAATAACCTTTTCATCTTTCACCACCCCGTCAAATTCTTCCGGAGGATGGGGGTATTCGAATTGCGGTTTAATGAGGGCCACCAGCCATTTTTCGCTGGTCAAGGAAAGAAGCCAGGAGGCGGCCCCCCGGATGGACCGGAAACTCAAATCCGCAACGGCGCCGTGAGGAACGGGCCGGGGGTCATGAAAATCCATAACGTTTGTCCTCTCATGAACGATGACCCGGGGATCCTGGCGGAGGCTGTAGTCAAGCTGATTATAGCCCACATCCACGGCATGAACCGTTTCGGCCCCCCGGGAGAGGAGGCAGTGCGTAAATCCCCCGGTGGAAGACCCTGCATCCACCACCACCCGTCCTTTCACGTCAATACCGAACACCTCTAATCCATGATCAAGTTTTTCTCCGCCCCGCGAGACGAACCGACGCCCTAAAAACTCCACCCGACACGCCGGGTCAACCGGTGCCTTGGGATCCTTGAGAATCCCCCCGTCAACTCGAATTTCGCCGCAG